>MGDH01000001.1:0-79378 GCA_001790855.1 Candidatus Schekmanbacteria bacterium RIFCSPLOWO2_02_FULL_38_14
GTCTACTTCCTTCCTTTAATGCTTGTGTCGTGTTAGCTGAAAGCGCGCACATTTTTTATTTAAAATATTTTATCATTTCTATCAAAATTATATCTTTTTTACCTAATTCTATTTCTTTTACTTTCTTAAATCCAAATGAGTTATAAAATTGCTTAGCATATATTGTAGACCAAGTTTTTATACTTTTTATACCTTCTTTTTTAGCTTCATCTAATATTTTATTTAATAATTTTTTACCTATACCACATTTTTGATATTTGATATCTATAAATAAAGTATGAACTTTTTCTTTATCATATCCACAAATTCCTATTACTTTTTCATTTTCAATCGCAACAAAATATTTTACAGTTTTTGATCGATTAATTAAATTTTCAGGACTATTCCCCCATATTTGTAATTCAATTCCTTTTTTTGTATGCCCTCTAATATTTAAATTAAGAAAACATTCTTTAATGATTTGACTTACTTCATTAGCATTTTCTTCTTTAAATTTTTTAATTTTCATAAAAATTAAATCTCATGCAAGCACTTTCACTTCTCACAATGATATTGATAAGCATGGTGTTACTGTCTTTTTTAATTGGTCTAAACAGAGTATTGAAAACTGTAGAAACAGGTCTTTACCTGTCTGCCGTCAGGCAGGGACCTGTTAATAACAGACCTAAAGGTCTGTTTCTACATTTATTTGAAAATCTTATTTGAAAACTTTGGGTGGGCAGAGACGTCCACCCCTACTGAACTCAGGTGATATAAACTCTATCAACTCGTCCACTGACACCGCAGAGGACTTCGTAGGGGATTGTGTCGAGTTTTTCTGCGATTTCGTCAGCGCCTATGAATTCATTTCCCTGGTTTCCGATGAGTATGACCTCATCTCCAACCTTTACATCAGGAATATGGGTTACATCTGCCATGAACTGGTCCATGCATACTGTGCCGACAATTGGCGCCCTCATACCTTTTATGAGGACTTCTCCAAGGTTGGTTAGTTTCCTGTTAAGCCCGTCTCCATAGCCTGAAAAGATTGTAGCTATTTTTGACTCGCGGGTTGTAAAAAATTTTCTGCCATAGCTAATGCTCTTGCCAGCGCTTAGGGTTTTCAGATGCAAAACTTTTGTTTTAAGAGTCATTACAGGTTTTAAAGAGATTTTGTTTTTAAGCCTTTTGTGGGGATGGTAACCGTACATTGCGATTCCGATACGGGCAAGGTCAAACCGTGCCTCTGGAAATCCAAGAAGGGCAGCGCTATTGGATGCATGGACAGCAATTTCATTAAAATCTTTTTTTATTAATTCAACGGCTTTTCTGAAAATATCCATCTGATACATTGTATAGGATGGGTCTTCAGCCTCTGACTGGGCAAAGTGGGTCATGACTCCTTCAAGTTTTAGATTTTCACTTTTTTTAATTTCAGAGAAAAATGTTTCTAATTCATCAGGGCTTATTCCAAGCCTTCCCATACCTGTTTCAATTTCAATATGAAACGGGAGGAGTTTATTCTTTTTTTTAGCTTCAAGGTTGAGTTTTTTGATTAAAGGAACAGAAAATACAACAGGGGTTACTTCAAGCTCAATTACCTGAGAAACTTCTTCTTCAAAAAGGGATCCAAGGACAAGTATTTTTCCTTTGATTCCTGCATTTCTCAGGATAGAAGCCTCTTTTAAAGAAACAACTCCGAGAAATGAGGCACCTTCCTGAAGGGCTTTTTTTGCCACTTCAGCATAACCGTGCCCATATGCATTAGCCTTTACAACAGACAAAAGTTTTTGAGAAGGGGAAAGAAGTTTTTTTATTTGTGCTAAATTGAATGCAAGATAATTAAGATTAATCTCTGCAACAGTTGGGTTCAATATGCTCATTATATGCTTACCATAATTTGAAGAGAAATAATTGCAAGTTCAAATATCAAAATCCAGATATCAAATCAAGCAAGAATGTAAAATGACAAATCAAAA
The DNA here is from genome assembly GCA_001790855.1 of Candidatus Schekmanbacteria bacterium RIFCSPLOWO2_02_FULL_38_14. NCBI lineage: Bacteria > Candidatus Schekmaniibacteriota > Candidatus Schekmanbacteria bacterium RIFCSPLOWO2_02_FULL_38_14. The sequence goes on from MGDH01000001.1 coordinate 1,959, forward strand.
TTTGAAGATAAGTCGGATTGAGGAGGCTTTTCTTTTTGACTTGAATATTTGATTTTTAATCTCTGTTTCAATCTATTCCCAGGGTTCTTCCTGGAAGCTCAGGTTTTCAAATTTGGTGCATTCGCTCCTGAAAGCAAGCTTCACTGTCCCGATAGGACCATTTCTCTGCTTGCGGATTATGATTTCAGCTATATTCTGGTCTTCAGTGTCCTTGTTGTAGAGTTCGTCCCTGTATATAAATGCGACCAAATCAGCGTCCTGCTCAATTGCGCCTGATTCCCTTAAGTCAGATAAGATTGGCCTGTTGCCTGACCTGCCCTCAGGTGCCCTGTTTAGCTGTGAAAGGGCAATTACCGGAATCTTTAATTCCTTTGAAAGGGCTTTCAGCGCGCGGGAGATTTCAGAAATTTCCTGCTGCCTGTTCTCAACTCTTCCGTCTCCTCTCATAAGTTGCAGATAATCAACTATGAGAAGCGATAAGCCAACATTGTTTTTCAATTTTCTTGCCTTTGCCCTCAATTCAAGCATAGAGATTGCAGGAGTATCGTCAATATAAAGCGGCGCTTCAGAAAGCTTGCTGGCTGCAAGAGTAAGTTTTGAATAATACTTAGTTTCCAAAAAACCGGTTCTCAGTTTATGAGAATCAATCCTTGCCTGGGAACACAGGAGCCTGAAAAACAATTGTTCATCAGACATTTCAAGGCTAAAGATTACAACAGGCAGGTTTTTTACCACTGCTATGTGTTCTGCAATGTTAAGGCAGAAAGCAGTTTTCCCCATGCTTGGTCTTCCGGCTATAATGATTAGGTCCGACGGATGCAATCCAAGGGTTAGCTTGTCAAACTCAAGAAACCCTGTTTCAATCTCTGATACCAAACCTCCCTTTTTATAAATATTGTCTATTGTTTCAAAGCTATTATGGATTATATCCTTCAACGGAATCGGTCCTTTGGATACAGACCTCTGGGATATATTATAAATACTTTTCTCTGCCTGAGTAAGAAGTTCTGTAGAATCTGAACCACCTTCATAACAAAGATTGGCGATGCTGGTTGTTGAGGAGAGGAGTTCTCTTAACAGGGATTTTTCTTTTACCAGTTTTGAATAATAAGAGATATTGCTTGCAGTTGGCACTGTTTCAAGGAGTGATGAGAGATAAGTGATTCCACCTGCTTCATCCAGTTTGTTTAAATTTTTAAGGGCTTCTTTGAGAGATACAAGGTCTATGGGTATTCCTTTGTTATCCAGCTCAGCCATTGTGGAGAAGATTATCTTGTGGGATCTTTTGTAAAAGTCTTCTTCTTTGAGAATTTCAAGTACACTGTTTATTGAGCTGTTTTCGAGCAGTATTCCTCCTAATACCGACTTTTCAGCCTCTAAGTTTTGTGGAGGAATTCTTTCTGTCAGATTGCCCAAGATAGCCATAGTAGCGAGTGTTTCTTAAATTACGCAAATTATTATAGCAAGGATATTTTTAAAGTTCAAATATCAAAATCCAAAATTTTAAAATTTGTAATTTGAATTTTTAATTTTATTTGAACTTTGAGCTTTGACATTTGGAATTAACCTGTAAAAAACCTATTCCTTAAATAAAAGGGTTGATAGCCTTTATTCTTCTTTTTCTTTAACAACCCAAATATTAACTTCAACTGTTATTTCCTGATGAACCTTAACAGGAATATGGTATATTCCAAGTTTTTTTATTGGCTCATCTAGCAAAATATTTTTTTTATCTATCTTAAATCCTTCGTTTTCGATGCTTTCAGAAATATCCATGGCAGTTACAGAACCAAAAAGTTTGTCTTCTTCTCCTGCGTGCCTTACAATAGTACAAGAGATTTTCTTCAGCTTTTCTGCTATTTCCATGGCAGCTTCTTTAATTTTATCATTCTTTTTCTCTTCTATTATTTTTTCATGCTGAAGAATTTTTAAGTTTTTATCAGTGGCTGGAACTGCCAAGCCTTGTGGCGAGAGGTAATTTCTCCAGTATCCATCCTTTACCTTTACTACATCCCCTGATTTTCCAAGATGTTTTACCTCTTTTTTTAGTAATACTTCCATGTTGTTTGCACTCCTTGTTTCTTCGCTTTATGCGAAGACTACTTATTATCACTTTTTGTTAGTTGAATTGAAAATCTAAATTAAATACTAAATCCTAATTTCTAAGTTCTAAACAAATCCAAAATTCTAAATTCAAATATTCAAAAATGTTTTGAATTTTTTATTTTGAACATTTGTGCTTGTTTAGGATTTAGTGCTTAGAATTTATCTTTAATTAACCCCTTATTACTTATTCACAGTAAACGGGAGAAGAGCCATATTCCTTGCTCTTTTAATTGCTGTTGTCAGGGATCTCTGGTGTTTAGCGCAATTGCCTGAAATCCTTCTTGGCATTATCTTACCCCTTTCTGTGACAAAGCTTTTAAGCTTTTTTATCTCTTTATAATCTATATCAGTATTTGTGGAACAGAATCCACAAAATCTTTTCTGCAGAATAATTCTTTTTTTCTTTTGAAATTTAGGTCTTTTCATTATTCTCCTCTATTGAGCTATAAGCTGTGAGCTATAAGCTATAAGGTATTAGTTTAAGGTTAAAATGGTGTTTCCTCCTCCTCCCCAAGAGAAACATCGTTGCCTTCTTCTTTTGTTGCCGAATTTCTGCTCTCTTTTGTTGGAAGGAATACAACATCATAAGCTTCAATCTTTATTTTTGACCTGCGGTTTCCTTCTTCATCTTCCCATCTGTCTTCCTTAAGCCTGCCTTCTACCAGAACCGGAGAGCCTTTTTTTAAATACTCTCCACAATTTTCTGCCAATTTTCTCCATGCGGCTATCTCAAAAAAGCTCACTTCTTCTCTTTTTTCGCCTTCTTTTGTTGTGTAAGCCCTGTTTACAGCTACGCTAAAATTAGTAACCGCGATCCCTCCGGAAGTATAGCGGAGTTCCGGATCTTTGGTTAGGTTTCCAACAAGAATAACCTTATTGAAGCATCTCATATCTCATCCTCCTTGGGGAGTTCCACTACAGCTATATTTTTTTTCAAGTCCTTTTCTTTGAGACTAATGGTCATAAATCTTAAAATACTTTCATTAATCTTGAAATTCCTTTCAAGTTCAGTTACCAGAGCAGGATTTCCTTTGATCTGATAAAGGATATAATAACCATCCTCATGTTTTTTTATGTTATATGCAAGTTTTCTCAATCCCCATTTTTCAGTTTTCAGAATTTCTCCGTTGTGCTTTTCTACAACCTGATTAACTTTTGTAAGGATTTTTTCCTCTATTGTGTTTTCATCAATATCGGGTCTAACTATATAAAGAATCTCATATGGTTTCACAGCAATCACCTCCCCTCGGATTTATCAGCCCATAATAAAGAACAGAGAGCAATTATGCCCTGTTTTTATGAGCAGGGAGTTTAACTTCTTCTGTTAAACTCATTCAATGTGGCTGTTATACCGCTTGTTAATAAAGTTTCAACTACTTTTATTGCTCTGTCTGCAAGAGACTGGAGCCATTCTTTGTCCTCTTCACCAAATGCAGAAAGAACATAATCTGCAATATCTTCTTTTGTATCAGGTCTTCCGATTCCTAATCTTATCCTCAGAAAATTATCGCTTTGAAGTTCACTGATTATTGATTTAAGTCCGTTATGCCCTCCGTCACCGCCACGCTGTTTTATTTTCAAGGCTCCTTTTTCCAAATCAATGTCATCATGTACAACTACAAGGTTTTCAACAGAAAAAGAAAAAACATCAAGAAGTTTTTTTACAGCTTTACCACTGTTATTAACATATGTCTGTGGTTTGGCTAAAACTATATCAGAAGACTTAATATTCCCGGTTCCCACCTGCGATAAGGCTAATTCCCTGTTTATTTTTATTCTGTGAGCCTTGCCGAGACTCTCAACGATTTTAAAACCAATGTTATGCTTTGTGTTCTTATACTTGGTTCCGGGATTTCCTAGTCCAACTATTAATTTCAGAGATTTCATCAGCTGGAAGCTTTAGTTTCGCCTTTGCCTTTGGGAACTTTCTGTTCGCCAGGAGCAGCTTTCGCTTCGGTTTCTCCTTCTTTTGGAGCTGCAGCTGCAGCTTCAGCTTCAGCAACTGGGACTTCCGCTTTTACTTCAGTCTCTACGTGAGGCGCTGTTACAGAGACAATCGGAGCATCAGGGTCACCGAGAATCCTTATTCCTTTACCTGCTTTTAAATCTCTTATGTGCATGGAGTCATTTATGTCCAGGCTTGTAATATCAACCTGAAGGCTTTCAGGCATAGCTAATGGAAGACATTCAATCTCAATCTCTCTGCTTATGAAGTTGATCACTCCTCCATTTTCTGCCACGCCTTTGGATTTTCCTGTTAAAACAACCTCAACCCTGACTTTTATCTTTCTGGTCATATCAATATGCTGAAAGTCTACATGGAGTGCCTCTCCTGATACAGGGTCATGCTGCGTATCTTTTAAAAGCACATGAGGCTTGTCATTTTCTCCTTCAAATTCCAGCTGGATTATCGGGTGCTCGGAAGGGTTTTTCTGGAGTATGCCCTGAAGGTCTTTCTTGTTAAATACAAGAGGGACAGAATCTTCTCCTTTACCATAAAAAATCCCGGGGATGAAACCTGTGGTCCTGAACCTTCTTGATGTGGCTTTCCCAATCTGTTCGCGTTTTTTAACTTTTAAACTTGCAATTTCCATTCCTATCATTCCTCCTAGATAAACAGGGAGCTTACTGAGCTTTCTGTGTGTATGTTTTTTATTGCTTCTGACAAGAGCTGTGCTATTGAAAGAACTACTATCTTTTTTATTTTTTTACTGTTATCAAGCGCTATAGTATTTGTTACAATTACTTCCTCAAGGGAAGAATTATTAATCCTTTCTATGGCAGGCCCTGACAATACTGCATGAGTGCAGCTTGCAAAAACTCTTTTTGCCCCATTTTTTTTCAATGCCTCTACTGCCTGAATCAGAGTTCCGGCAGTATCTATTATATCATCTACAACTATTACATCTTTTCCCTTAATATCTCCTATGATATTCATTACTTTTGCTACGTTTGGCACGTCTCTTCTTTTATCAATAATTGCAAGAGAAGCGTCTATTCTTTTTGCTATTGCTCTTGCCCTTTCAACTCCTCCTGCATCAGGAGAGATGACAACAAGGTTATCAAAGTTTTTGTTATTAAGGTAATCAATTAATACCGGTGCAGCATAAAGGTGGTCAACCGGAATATTGAAAAACCCTTGTATTTGTCCTGCATGAAGGTCCATTGTCAGGAGCCTGTTGGTACCTGCAGCCTCGACTAAGTCAGCCACAAGTTTTGCGGTAATCGGAACACGTGGCTGAACCTTGCGGTCCTGTCTTGCATAGCAGTAATAGGGCATTACAGCAGTGATTCTGGCTGCTGAGGCTCTCTTAAAAGCATCAATCATTATGAGAAGCTCCATTAAGTGCTGGTTAACGGGATTAGAAACTGATTGAAGAACAAATATATCCTTCCCTCTCACATTTTCATTTATCTGCACCTGAATCTCGCCGTCGCTGAAAAGCGTTATGTCAGCATTTCCAAGAGGTATTTCAAGGTATTTGCTGATTTCCAGAGCTAAGGCTCTATTTGCATTTCCTGTAAATATTTTTAATTCATTTTCCATTTTAAAATTCTTACCCTTATAATAAATTTGAATTAGCTCGGGGGCAGGGACTCGAACCCCAATAAAGGGCTCCAAAGGCCCTTGTCCTACCATTAGACGACCCCCGAATATTCAATTTGGGAACCTGTTTAAGCAAAGTCATCTTATACTTTTACAATACTCAATAAGAGATTCACTGCGACTTATTTCAGAAAATCTCCAATGGTGAGGAGTGTTTATCTATTTATTTCTGCCAACCCGGCAGGTTGAATCAGGTTAAATGGCTTTATAGCTATTTTTAAAAAACAATTAACTTGCTGTAGTACTGCTGTGCACCTCTTTTTTCAAAACCTCTTTATTATATTCTGCAAGGATTTTATCCTCAATTTTTTTTCTGGTTCCGTTATCAAGCGGATGCGCAAGGTCTTTAAATGTACCATCCTTTCTTTTACGGCTTGGCATGGCTACAAAAAGGCCACTTTTCCCATTAATCACTTTGAGGTCCCTGACGACAAAGCAGTCGTCAAAGACGATAGTCACATATGCCTTTAACTTTTCTTCCTCAACAGGGAAAACACGTACTTCAGTAACTTCCATAGAATAGACTCCCTAAAAAAAAGTTGAGATTAATTTAGTTTAACGACACCCTTATATTGAAACGGATTTAAATTATCAATATATTTTTTTATTATTTGATTACACATGTTTCTTTGTTAAAATCAGCCTTTGTAACCTTTTTATAATTTCTGCAATCATTAAATCAAAAGGTCAATAAAAATTTAAAGATTTTTTACAAGAAAAACGCTTCCAAATTCTCTGTCCTTTAAAGCATTGTAAGCTGTCAAGGCTTTATTTCTTGAAGCAAAAACGCCAAAAACAGATGGCCCGCTTCCAGACATCAGAACATTCAAAGCCCCGTTTTCCATAATAGCATTTTTAATCTCTGTCAGTACCGGGAATTTCCGCAAGGTCACGTTTTCCAGGTCATTGAGGAGGTATTTGCTCCATAAATCAGGGCTTTTACCTTTTTTTAACAAAGAAAGTAATTCATTATTATTTTTAGTTTTTTTTGTCAATGCCAAATTTAAATTCTTGTAAACCCAGGCAGTTGAGACAGGAAACCCGGGGTTTACCAAAATTAACCAGAAATCCCTTTTAATTTTAATTGGATAGATTTTTTCTCCAATCCCCTTTGCAAGGGCTGGTTTTCCGTAAATGAAGAAAGGGACATCTGCTCCGAGTTTTAAGCCCAATCGCATTAATTCTGTTCTGGAAAACCCGGTTTTCCAGATTTTATTTAATGCAATAAGAGTTGATGCTCCGTTGCTGCTTCCTCCTCCCAAGCCGGAAGATATAGGTATATTTTTTTTAAGCTTTACCAGCACTCCTTCCTCCCACCCTGTTGTGTCCCAGAGAAGCTTGACCGCCTTGTTGATTATGTTTCCATTGTCTACAGGTAATTCTTTGTTATCACAGATGATTTTTATCTGTTTCCTGTTGGTGCTGGAAATCTCCATTTCATCCCACAGAGAGACAGGAACCATTATTGTTTCAAGATTATGATAGCCATCTTTTCTTTTTGAAACCACATTGAGAATCAGGTTGATTTTTGCAGGAGATTTTATGATTGCAGGTTTTTTTTCAGAAAACCTTTTCATCGAGGTTAAAAAACCTTGCCTGTTGACAGGACTGACATTCCTGTCCTTACTGTTTTCATGTTTTGTAACCTTGCTGGTCATAAACGGATTGTTTGAATTCATTCCTGATAAATTATCTTGAATCCTGAAGGATTTTGATTGCTGAAAAGATCAAAAGGCATTTCAGTATTCAGTGATATATCTTTGAAATTTATTTCAATCGAAATGTTTTTTAAAAAGAAGCCGCAGATTATTTTTTCAGGCAAAGGGCAGTTGTCAATATTTTGATATTCTGAATAATTTACTTCATAAACGATATTTCCATTACTGTCAGAGACTTTAATTCTTAATAGATTAAAGTTTTTGCTGTCAATCCAATATTTTCTTGTCAAATTATCAGAGTCAGGTCCTTCAGTCAAAACATATAGATTATTATCTTTATCAAGCTGTATTGTTCTTTGATTGCTTTTATTGAATGATATAGTTCCTGTAATTATTTTAAGTAGTTCCTGTGGCATCAAGGGGATTCCGAGAAATTTTTCAGATGAAGAGATTGAAACAGGAGTAAGAATTATGCGAGAGTTTTTCAGGTCTGTTTGATGGATGTTTTGTCCATCGCTTGTAATGAATGTTATTACCTGACCAAAGGGGTTAAGGATTTCAATTCTTAAAAGGTCAGGGTTTTTCAAGGCAATAACTGCATTAAAAGAATTTTCTTTTTTGCCTATTTTTAACTTTATGCGGACAACCCCTTTGAGGTTTTTGAAGTATTTTGCTTTTTCTTCTAAAGACTTTTCAATAAAAGAAGTGTCTTGAAGTGTTTCTAAATTTTTTGACTCTCTTATTAATGCTTTTTTTGCGGAACATCCTGAAATTGAAATCAGGTTGAGAAAGGAAAGAAATAAAATAAAAAAAGAGATGATTACTGATGACTTAAGGGTTTTCATTTCTAACCGTATTGAAGCATTATAATGACTTAATCATATCAAAACTAACCTCAGGCTATAATCCAGTTTTGCTTTTGTCAAGATATTAACAAATTATTAATCTGTGCAATTAGATATTTTTTATAAAAGTTATTGATGAATAAATCAATTTACAGGGGATGAAATATAAGTTTGGCTGTGAGAGCAGAACTAGTCGGGATATATTTTTACTCCATTCCGACCATCTTTTTTAGCCATATACATTGCTTTGTCAGACAAATCAATGAGCACTTCAGGGTCAGTCGAATGGGTTGGGTATGTGGCAATTCCAAAGCTTGCAGTTATATTGATTATTAGATTATTTTTTCCATAAAATTCTGTGTTTGAAATTATCTTTCTCAATCTCTCCGCAACATATTTTCCTTTTGCTTTATTTGTCTGCGGCAGAATAATTACAAACTCATCTCCTCCGAAACGGGCTGATATATCTGTTTTTCTTAAATATTTTTTCAAAAGGGCTCCAATCCTGCTGAGTACGCTGCTTCCAACAAGATGACCATGGGTATTATTTATTTTTCTAAAAAAATCTAAATCAAAAAAAACAAGAGAAAAAGGCTTTAATGTCCTGTCGGCTCTTTCCCTTTCAATTGTCAGGAGCTTTTTAAAATGCTTCATATTATAACGCCCTGAAACATAATCAATAATTGACAACTCAAGGGCTTTTTCATAGAGGAGGTGATTCTCTATTACAATTGCAATAATATCTTTTACAGAACCTATTAATAGACAGTCTTTTTCTGTAAAAATCCCGGAACCGGCTTTGTTTATAAACTCTATTACTCCAACAGGTCCTCTTTTGCTGGATAATGTGGCAAAAAGGGTTGATATGGGTATCTTTCCCTCCATGTGAATAGCCTTTGATTTATCAATGAACCTGGTATTGTTTTTCATCATTACAACTGCCTTCCCGCTTTCAATTGCATTCCTTACAGCTTCCTCATCTATTGGCAGCAAGCTTTTCTTTGCCTCTGTTTTTTTTCTGTCATCTGAAAAGTAAGATTCCAGTTTCTGGGTACTGCTGTCAAGCAAGTGAATAATCTGAACTTCAGGTTTAAACATTGAATCCAAAATGTGCATTATGTTTTTTAATGTTTCTTTTAAAGTTGATTTTGCTGTGACTGAACGGGTTAATTCGTTTATAAAATGGAATTTTTTTGAATCAATCGATTCAAAAGATTTTGAGGTTATGGACAGATGTTTTTTTTTGGTCTCTTCCCTGCTTTTAGGTTCAGTCATATTGAACAAGATCTCAGTTTGATGGGTTTTGCTTCTGGCAATCTGTTAATTTTTCAAAAAGCTTTGCATTTTTGATTGCTATGGTAGCGTGGCTTGAAAGGGTAGAGAGTAGTTCTTCATCCTGTGCTGAAAAGGCATTGGGGCGAACACTGTCAACATTTATGACTCCTATGATTTTTCCTTCCAGCAACATTGGAACAGCAAGCTCTGAGTTTACTTCCTTTAAGGCTGAAACATAGTATGGATTTTTCAAAACATTTCCTTCTCTGATAGGCTTTCCGGTTTTGGCTACAATACCGGTTATTCCCTGTCCAAGCTTCAGCTTGATTTTTTCAGGAGCATCAGGCTGGAGCCCTCTTGCTGATTTTATGATTAGAACATCGCTTCCTTCTTCTATCAGAATCAGCGACCCGCTTGTTGCAGAAGTAAGATAAATTGCTTTGTCGATTATCAGGTCCAGAAGCCTCTGAAGTTCCAGAGTTGATGTCATTGCCATTCCTATTTCAAACAGTGCTGTAAGTCTTTCGTTTTTCTTGCGCATCATTTCGTGAATTCTGGCATTCTGGACATCTATAGCCGCAAGACCTGCGAGAACATTAAGAAGCTTGAGGTCATCTTCTGTGAAATCGCTTCTGTCAGTTTTTGAATCCGCTGTAATAACTCCAAGGACTAATTCTTCTATTTTTAATGGCGCTGCTATAAAAGATGATACGCCAAGTTCATTTTTTGGTTCTAAACTCTGGTCTTTTACAAGCTTTGGCTTTCCATCTTTTGCAACCTTTCCTATAATTCCTTCTCCAATATTTATTTTGAAATTTTTTATAAACTCATTTGTTACCAGACCGCTTCCGGAACGGATTGTAAGGCATTTATTCTCTTCATCTATTAACATCAGAAGACTTCTTTCGACTTCAAGTATATTTGGTACTGAAGAAGTTATCAGTTCAAGGGTATGCTGAAGGTCTTTTATGGAGCTGTTCATAGCCTTTCCGATTTCATAAAGCATTGTAGTCTGAATCTGGTACTTCGAATGCTTTTGAAACTCAGAAGGTTTCAGGAAAAGATTTTTTATTTTTGAAATCATTCAGAAAACCCCTAAATCATTTTTGTTTTTGTCCTTACATCGTCACCCATATCACATAGGGTGATTATTTTTCAATCAATTATAATAGTTGAGAGTTCTTTTTGTGTTCTTGTATATAATTTTATGGTATTAAATATTTATCTCAAATTCCTGACATTTTCTCATTAAAGTATTGCGGTGGATACCCAATACTTCTGCCGCCGCACTTCTGTTTCCCCGGTTATTCTTCAAAACTCTTATAATGTAGGCTTTTTCCAATTCTTTGATTGAAAGCTTGCCTTCAAATATTTGATTTAATTTCTGGAAATCATTTTCCTCTTTCATAAGAGAAAGTGACGGAATCTGGCTTATTGAACTTTCTTTTAAAACCTTTGGTATGATTTTTTCTGAAGCAACCAGATGGATTCCGTTCACTTTATTTTTTATTTCCTTGACTAATTCAGATGCAATGTGGATTCCTTCCATTATGGAATTTTTTGCTTTCCCAAGCCTTTCTATTATTTCAGATGTTATCGGTTTTTCATGTTGGGAATGGTTGACCCTTCTTGCTGCCTCAACAGAAAGAACAGGCATTACCCCAGCAATAATTTTTACTCCTTTTCCTTCAGTATACTGGATTAAATTTTCAATCTGTCTGATACTGTATATAGGAGTTGTGATTATAAATTCAATTCCTGCCTCTATTTTTTGTTTTATGGTTTCCCCGCAGGATTCTGAGTTGCCGTTTTCAAGATTAAGAAGTGTCCCGACTGTAAAGGAAGGTTTTTCTCTTATATTTTTGTTTGAAAAGTCTTTTCCTTCTTTTAGGCGGTGAATAAAGTTAATCAGTTGTAGTGCATTGACTTCTTTTGTTTCTGATGTTTCGCTTTTACTTTTTATTATGGAAACTTTTTCTGATGTTATGCAAAGGTTTTTTATTCCAAGCATCCACGATGTCATAAGAAAGGCTTCAAGAAGCTTTTTTGTTTTTCCGCTGCATGCAATATGAACAATCGGGTCAATACCGCTGTCTTTAAGAAGATGGCATATTGCGATTGACCCTATTTTTGAATTGAACTGCAGTTCATCGCTTATAAGCATTCCATTTATAAAACTACTAAAGAAATTAGCGGTTTTAATGGCATCAAAGGCGTCATCCGGGCAACAAGATTCTAAATGAGTTGTTACCAGAAAATCATTTCTTTTAATAGATTCTGAAAATTGCATTGATATATTAAGATATAGAATTAATTTTTATAATAGATTTAAAACAGAAAAAGTCAACAGCAATTTATTATAACGATTATACGGATTATAAATTGACACAATATGGAAATAATATAAATTATTTACTAAATTGATTATGTAAAATCAGGCAATGTTTCGCAAAAAAACTTATAACTTACTACTTATAACTTGTAAGAGAGAAAGCAGATATGTTTGTAAGCAGTATTGTCAATAAACTGATATATTCCTTCTGGGCTGATTGCATAGGATTGTATGAAAATGGCACAGGAACATTTGAGGATATAGACAAGCTCTGCAGATTTGGTTTTGGTCATAAAAAAGGACCTTTTGAGATAATGGATGAAACAGGGCTTGACAGGGTAGCGGATGATTTAAAAATACTCTTTGAAAGAACAGGCGATGAGAGGTTTCGTGCTCCTGAATTGTTAAATAAAATGAGAAAGGAAGGAAAACTTGGGAGAAATTCAGGAGAGGGTTTTTACAACTGCATCAAAAAAAAATCTCAGAGTTCAGAAGATGATAGTTCCAAGCCTAAAAAATCTTTTGCTGGAGTCAAAAGAGTTGGAGTTGTTGGTTTCGGATCAATGGGCAGAGGAATTGTACAGGTTGTTGCTGAGAGTGGATTTGAAGTAGTTGTCAGAGAAGTAAGTCCTGACCTTTTGGATAAGGGAATAGGTTTCATTGAAAAAATTCTGACAGCCAAGCTTGATAAAGGAAAAATCAGTGAATCCGGAAAAAAAGAGATAATGGAGAGAATAAAAGGAACAATTGATTTAAGCGTGCTTAGAGAAAGTGATATAGTGATTGAAGCTGTTTTTGAAAAAATGGATTTAAAAAAGGAAATCTTCTCATGGATTGATAATATAGTTAAACCTGAAGCTATTCTTACCACAAACACTTCCTGCTTATCTGTGACTGAAATCTCTTCTGCTACAAAAAGGCCTGACAGGGTATGCGGGCTTCACTTCTTTAACCCTGTCCCTCTAATGAAACTTGTTGAAGTAATAAAAACAGAAAGGACATCTGAGGAAACATACAGAAAAACTGTGGATTTTGGAATTGCTTTGGGGAAGGAGACAGTTAAGTCCAAGGATTCTCCTGGTTTCATTGCAAACAGAATCTTATGCCCATATCTCTATCTTGCAGTGCAGGAATATGCTGACGGCTTATTTACAAAAGAAGAGATAGACGGTTCAATAAAGCTTGAAGCAGGGTTTCCAATGGGACCTTTTGAGTTGATTGATTTGATAGGAATTGATGTCTGTCTTGATATAGGTGAGGCAATGTACAAAGAGACAGGTATTCAAGAGCTCAATCCGCCAGCATTATTGAAAGAGATGGTAAAAAAAGGGTGTTTTGGAAGAAAATCAGGCAGGGGGTTTTATGATTATGGTTGATAAAGTTCGGAGTTTTGTGTTCAGACCACATCCCTAAGATCATCAATAACCATCGGTATTAAAATTCCGGATTTTTCATGAATTGCATAATCAGATTTTTGGATTCAGGATTTTGGTCATTTGAATTTGTTTGCCCCGCTTAGAAATTTTAATTTCTAACGGGGTTTAGGATTTAGAGTTTAAAATATTTTACCAACTATTTCTTACACGGCAGTTTGATATAAAAAGCTGTTCCTTCTCCGAGACTGCTCTCAAAACTTACCATTCCGGCATGTTTCTCAACAATCTGGTGCACAATTGAAAGGCCGAGGCCTGTTCCTTCACCGATTTTTTTAGTTGTAAAAAAAGGTTCAAATATTCTGTCTTTTATATCTTCAGGAATCCCGCATCCGCAGTCTTTAATCTCCACTAAGGCATAGTTCTTATCTGTGCCATCCATATAGGTTTTTATTGAAATGCTTCCCTGTTGTCCTTTCGTAGCCTGAGAGGAATTAAGAAGAAGGTTTAAAAATACCTGGCTCAGTTCCCCTCTGTTTCCGTAGACTTCACTGAGATTATTTCCATAACTTCGTTCAATTTTTAGGTTCATAATCTGGAACTGGTAATCAACAAGGTGAATTGTGGTTTCAATACATTCATTTATATCAATAAAATCGAAATCAGAGGCTTTGGACTGCCTTGAAAAAATAAGCAGGTTTTGGACTATGCTCTTGCACCGTATTCCTCCTTTTGATGCAGTCTGAAGCCATCGGTTTTTCTTTTCTTCGTTTTTCATGATGTTCTGGAGGATTTTATCAATCTCAGAAAGCCTTTCTTTATCTTTTATTTCTGATTCGCATATCTTCATTATATGTTTATAATGGCTTTCAGTGAAGGAGTCGAGATTGAGGATATGTTCCAGATTGGTTACAACGCCGCCAAGGGGGTTGTTTATCTCGTGCGCCACTCCTCCTGCAAGCTGGCCGAGGGCAGCCATTTTTTCGGACTGGAAAAGCTGTGCTTGGGTTTGCTCTAATTTATTTGATGTTGAAAGAAGCCTTTTATTCTTTTCTTCTGTCAGCTTTGCGTTTTCAACTGCTATGCCTATCTGGCTTGCAACAATAGAAACATGTTCTAGGTCAGTTTCATCAAAGGGCTGTTTGTCCTTTCTGTCCATACTGATAATTAACCCAACGGTTTTGCTTTTTGACACTACAGGGATAAGGAGGAAATCTGCAACCTGAGGAACAGATTTTTTAATTATTTCCTGTGACTCAAGATTTTCAGGCAATTGTTCATTGATTTTGAATTTATTGAGTACAAGGGCTTTGTTCTGATTTAAAACAAAGGTTACCAGAGAGAACTGATTTGCATTAAATGATTTCAGATATTCATTGATTCCTCCGCCTATTCCATAGTTAATATCAAGACTTCCTGTCTCTTCATTGATTATCAGCAGTGTCTGGGCTTCACAGGGTATTAGTTCATCTATGCCATGAACAGAGAGTTGAAGAAGCTCGTTTATATCAAGGGTTGAGCAGATTTTATTTCCCAGCTCACTTGTCTTTTTTAATTCTGACAGGAGTTCCTTGTTAAAGTCCGCAACGGTTTTATATTTTGATGCATTTCTCAAACTTATAGCCAGAAGTTCTGATAACTTTCTTAAAATGCTGAAGACCCTCGGCGTTATCTGGGTATTTCCCTCTTCTTCTTCTGCATAAGCGGATAGAATTCCGACAACTTTTTCATCAAGAACCACAGGAAATAGTGCAATTGATTTAATCTTCCCGAATTTTGACATATTCTGAAAGCTCTTGTTTGGATGGACTTTGACATCCTCAACATAGATCTCCCTGCGTTCCGAGTAAAGAGTCTCTGAAAGAGAGAAATCCTTTATATTAGAATGAGGGAAACGTTTAAGAAGCTCACCTGAAATCCCCCTGCTATCCTTTATCCGCATGGTACCATCCTGGCTTATATCTATGTAAGCACATTGTTTTATTGGGAGCTTATTGATAATCTCATCAAGAACTGATGAAATTATTTTATCAAAGTTAAGGCTTGAGACAATTGTCTTTGTAATTGTTGAGAGAATTTCCATATCTACTTCTTTTTCTTTAAGCGCAGCTATGGTCAGGGATTCTTTCTTTATCAGGTTAAATTTATTTGCAAGCTTTTTTATCATCATGCAAAAGTTTTCAGTCATGATAGGCTTTATAATGCATGCAGCATTGCTGTCAGTCTTGAAATATGACCTTGCTGTATCCGCGTAATCGATTTCAGTGAGGATGACAAGATAAGTGTTTGGAAATTCTTTTCTCAAGGCAACGAAGAAATCCTTTGGAGAGATGTCAGGGATGGTATTTTGAAAAACTATTACAGAGAATTCTCCATGCTTTTTTACATCCGAGAACGCCTCCTTTGCAGTATGCGTATAGGTTATGTTGAGGTCATATTCAGTGGCTAATTGAGAAATCTCTTTTTCCCAGTCAGGCCCAAACTCCCCGACAATCAATACTCTGTTGTTCTGTTCAAAATCTATCTCGTATGGAGATGATTTAAGAATTGTTATATTGTTCAAAGTATTTTGCATAAAAAAGTTGTATAGACTGTTTTTATTTCCGGCTTGATTGGTATATCAATCAGGAGGTTTTGTCAATAGAGCTGGAAAATGTCTTTCTCTTTATGTTTGACTTATTGACAATGGGATTTTGAGATTATATTTTAGGGGTTGTCATTTGGATTTTGAAATTTGAACTTATTATAAAATAGGCAGGACAAGAAAACCCCGCTAAAAGGACTTCTAATGAAACTTATAAAAAACAGATTGTGCAGGATTATATTGTTAATCATTTTTACTTTCTTATTCTTCTGTTCTTCAAAAGAAAAGCATGAAGACAAGGTTAGGCTTGGCTATCTGGATAATGACCTCCACCATCTGGCTGCCTTTGTTGCCATTGAGAAGGGGTTTTTCAGGGAAAGCGGAGTTGATGTTGAAGTGGCAGGGGTTTTCAAGGCAGGACCTGAGGAGATGTCAGCTTTTGGCGCTGATGCCCTTGATATTGGTTATGTTGGACTTGCTCCTGCAACAGTAGCAAAGAGCAATGGAGTGGCTGATGTTAAAATAGTTGCTCAGGCTAATTGCGAGGGTTCATCAGTTGTTGTTGGCAGAGATTCTGCTGTAACTGCTGTTTCTGGGCTGAAAGGGAAAATAATTGCTATTCCCGGAAACGGAACTGTACAGGATTTATTAATCCACAAACTCCTTGATGAAAACAGGATTTTAGACGGAGTAAATATTGTAGTTATAAAACCACCTGAAATGGCACCGGTTCTGTTGAAAAAAGAGATTGACGGGTTTATTTCATGGGAACCTTATCCGTCAAAGGTTGAGAATGAAGGAACAGGCAGGGTTCTGATAAATACCGGGCAGATATGGGAGAACCATCCCTGCTGTGTTCTGGTTGTAAGCAAAAAACTTTTTATGAAAAGCCAGAAAACTATCGGAGGCATTGTGAAGGCTCATATTAAAGCTACTGATTACATCAACAGCCATCCTGATGAGGCAGCCAAGATAGCAGAAAAATATACCGGTATGAATACAGATGTTATAAAGTCCGCAATGAAAAGAATAAAGTTTGTCTGGCTGCCTGATAAAAAAAGGGCAGAGGATTACATTTCTTTTTTAAATAAAATGGGCTATATCAAAGAAGAGAATTCAGAGAAATTTCTTGGTGAGTTTATAGATGAAAGTTTCTGCAAAAGATAAAGGGTTTAAAAGGTTTTCTGTCCTGATTTTAATTATTCTTTCATTGCAGATTTTATCTTCTCTGGGGATAATTTCTAAAATGAGTTTTCCTTCACCTCTGTCTGTTTGCGCTGGGATAGGAGAACTTATTTTAACAGGAATGCCGCCGGGGTATCGTCTTTTAACCCACATTGAAGAAAGTCTTGTAAGAGTTTTTCTTGGTTTTATACTCGCTTTAATGACTGGGTTTTTACTCGGTATAATCATGGGATGGTCAAAAAGAGTCAGTTTTTATTTCAATCCTGTTTTAGAACTGCTGAGACCAGTTCCTCCGCTTGCATGGCTGCCGCTTTCTGTGCTCTGGTTTGGGATTGGAATAATGTCCAAGTCTTTTTTAATTTTTCTCGGGGCATTTTTCCCAATACTTGTAAACACGATATTGGGTGTTAATTCAATTGAGAAATCTTTGATTGACGGGTGTTATTCCCTCGGGGCAAGCAGGAGAGATATTATTTTCAAGGTGGTAATTCCGGGTTCAATGCCATCTGTTTTAACAGGAATCAGAATTGGAATGGGAATAGGATGGATGACGCTGGTTGCTGCAGAGCTGACAGGTGTAAAAAGCGGATACGGGCTCGGCTATATGATAATGACAGCAAGGGACCTTCAGAGAATTGATTTGGTTGTTGCAGGGATGGTTACAATAGGCATTGTCGGATACCTTCTTGATGCAGGGGTCAGGCTTGTTGAGGAGAGGGTGTTGAAGTGGAGAATGTAGGTATTAATGAGTATCTTTGAAGTTAAAAACATTAAAAAAATATTTCAACCCACTAACAACGGAGCTTCGCTTTTAGCCATAGAGAATGTGAGTTTTAAGGTCAGGGCAGGGGAGTTTGTTTCCATCATGGGTCCGACAGGGTGCGGTAAAACAACCCTGCTAAAAATAATTTCCGGGCTTGAATTTCCCACTGAGGGGGAGGTAAGTTTTGATGGACAGAAGGTCTCAAGTCCAAAAAAAGAGATTGTCCTGATTTCTCAGAGCGAGGACCTTTTGCCGTGGAGAACAGTAACCAGAAACATTGAATTCGGGCTTGAAGTAAGAGGGGTTGGCAGAGAGGATAGAAGAAAAAAATCAGGAGAGATGATAAAGACTTTCGGGCTTTCAGGGTTTGAGGAGTTTTATCCAAAAAATCTTTCAGGAGGGATGCGAAGAAAGGTTTCTTTTATACGTTCAGTAATAACAGACCCTGCTGTGATGCTGATGGATGAACCTTTTATATTTCTTGATGAAAACACAAAAGATGAGCTGCAGGTTTTTTTGCAGAATCTCTGGATGAAAACAGGCCAGACAATAATTTTTGTAACCCATAGCCTTGAAGAGGCAATCTTTTTAGGGGAAAGAATTGTTGTACTTTCAAAAAGACCTTCAAGGGTTGAAAAAATATATGATGTAAGCATTGGATTCCCAAGAGACAGGTTTGAGCAGGAATTTATGGATATTAAACGGGAAATAGGAAGGGAATTGCAAAGGAGAGATATAATTTGAACAGGTCAAATATTTCCTATTATATCGCTTCCTTTCTTTTCCATCTGGTTTTTCTGCTGCTGGCTTTTTTTATAATCAAGCCATCTGTTGAAAAGCCATTGAAACAAAAATTTGATGTGCTTTTATACCATGAGCCAAAATCTCAGGTACTAGGACAGAAGGGAGCTTCTGTACTTACTGCGCAGGATAAAAGCAGAGGTGCGGCAAAACTTGCAGAAGATAAGGAAATTGAGGCTGTAAAAGAGGGACTGAAAAAGGGAGTTGAAATTGCAGAAAAGGAGGCAATGAGTCAGGGGTCAGGAGCCAGAAGCCATGAATCAGATGTAGCCGCAGGTTTTAGCCTGCGTAGTAGAGTTCAGAGTAAGAGTGAGAGAAATAAAACTTCAAAATCTAAAAGTCAAAAGTTTGAAGAAAAATTGAGCCAGAGCAATGATGGACTCAAAATAGCAAAGAAGAAAACTGAAAATCGGGAGATTGATAAAGAGGCGAGGAACCTTGGAAAATCTGAAGAAAAAACTGGTGGTGGCAGTGTAGCATCCATCGGGGAGTCTGGAGACGGCAAGAAAACAGGATTTTCTGCCAGGAAAATTGACAAAGACCTTTTGGCAAAATATGTAGGGTCTTATAATAAAGACGGGCTTGGGGGAGAGGATGAAGACGGAGAAGGAGGATTTGATAAGGTTGGAGGTGCCGGAAAGGTACTGGATTTAAACACAAATAACCTGAAATATATTTCATATTTTAAACATATCAAGGACTTAATAGAAAATGTCTGGGTATATCCAAGGGAGGCAAGAGAGAGGGGTATTGATGGACGTCTGGTTATAAAATTCACGATTAAGGAGAACGGAGAGCTTGGGGATGTTGAAGTAATAAGCTCTTCAGGCTACAAGTTTTTAGATAACGCTGCTGTCAGGGCTCTCAACGATGCTTCTCCCTTTCCTGAACTTCCTAAAACATGGAAGAAAAAAGATTTAACTATTTCAGGGAATTTTATATATTATCTCACAAGGGGAGGAATATTTTACTGAAGTCTTGGTCTAATCCCCACTTACTCCACCTTGCAAAAAAAAGGGGGGGGAATTTTAAGGGTTCGAGGGAAACTCTTTTAGTCATTGCGAGTGAATCAATCCCCCTTTAGCAAAGGGGGATACAGGGGGATTTGCTGATAGCTGAAAGCTTAATTGACAAGGATTGATATAGACTCATGATAGCTGAAATTGTTTGCATCGGAACTGAGCTTTTGCTGGGGCAGATAGTTGATACTAACTCTACATTTCTTGCTGAAAGGCTTGCTGCAATCGGAGTTGACCTCTTTCACAAGACAGTTGTTGGCGACAACATAAGGCGCATAGAAGATGTTTTGAAGCAGGCTCTTTCACGGGCTGATTTTGTTATTACTTCAGGGGGGTTGGGACCAACAGAAGATGACTGTACAAAGGAGGCAATCTCCAACATTACTTTTTCCCCTCTTGAGTTTGACAAGGAAGTTCTTGAGCGTATCAGAGAAATATTTTCAAGCCGCAATGTTGAGATGCCAAAAAACAATGAAATACAGGCTATGTTTCCGAGAGGTTCAAAAGTCCTTTCAAATCCAAGGGGTACTGCTCCGGGATTTGTGCTGGAATTCAATGGCAGGGCAATTATATCCCTGCCGGGTCCTCCAAGAGAATTAAAGCCAATGGTTGATAAGGAGGTAATTCCATATATATGCTCAAAACTTAAAAACCCTGCAATAATAAAATCAAAGGTCCTGAAGGTTGCTGGAATTTCAGAGTCAAAGCTCAGCGAGATATTAAAGGATATTTTCATGGGTTCATCAAACCCAACACTTGCATATCTTGCAGGAGAAAAAGGGATTACTGTGAGGATAACTGCAAAGGGAAAGGATACGGAGAAAGCAGACTCCCTGATTTCTAAAATGGAAAAGCAGGTAAGGGAAAGAATTGATAAACTTATTTTTGGTGTAGATGATGATACACTTGAGGGTGTTGTCGGAAGGATGCTTCGTAAAAAAGGACTAACCCTTGCAGTTGCAGAGTCCTGTACAGGAGGGCTTATTTCTGACAGGATAACAGATATTCCGGGGAGTTCTGAATATTTTATGATTGGGGCTGTAACATACAGCAATAGGGCAAAAAGTGAAGTTTTAAAGGTTCCTGAGGATATGATAAAAAGATATGGTGCTGTGTCAAGAGAGGTGGCACAGGCAATGGCAGAAGGAATAAGAAAAATTTCAGGGACTGATATAGGAATCGGAGTTACAGGTATTGCAGGTCCATCAGGAGGGACTCAGGAGAAACCGGTTGGGCTTGTACATATTGCCTTATCTGCTGAGGATAAAATTTGTCACAGGGAATACCGTTTTGGCGTGGAAAGGCTCAGGAACAAATCCTTTACAGCTTATATGGCGATTGAGATGCTCAGAAAATATTTGCTTGGATATTTAGATGAATAATAATGATTGCATAGATTAAGTTCAGATTACACAGGCGATTGAGAATAAAATGAATTCAATCATTCTAACATCTAATTCTGTAAACGATACCATGTCACTTGGCAGGGATATTGGAGCTATGCTGGTTCCGGGTGATTTGGTTGCCCTTGTTGGAGAGCTTGGAGCCGGCAAGACCTACCTTACAAAAGGGATAGCTTCAGGGCTTGGTATTGTTGAATCACAAAAAATCGTGAGTCCAAGCTTTACGATTATCAACGAATATACCTGTCCTTCAATGGAAGAGAAGTTTACCAGAAAGATTTCAATTTACCATATAGATTTTTACAAGGTAAACCGTGCTGAGGAGATGGAGGTAATAGGTATATTTGAGTATTTTGATGATAAAAATGCAATAAAGGTAATTGAATGGGCTGATAAATTCCCTGAGTTTCTGCCAGAGGAGTATTTTCAGGTTACAATAAAAGCATTGGATGAAAGCAGAAGAGAGATAAAGATAAATGCAAAAGGCAAAGACTGTGAGAAAAGACTTAAGGATATGAAGTCTTCAAAGACCAATGTTACCCATATGATGGAAAAAAGGCTTCCGGGAAAAATATCAGACTATTTTAACCAGATAGGGAGAATCGCTGATGAACTTGGAGTAAATGCCTATGTGGTTGGGGGTTTTGTGCGGGATTTGATACTGGATGAGGATAATTTTGATCTGGATATTGTTGTGGAAGGCGACGGGATAAGCCTTGCAAGAGAATTTTCAAGGAGGCTTGACGGCAAGTGCAAAGTCCACAGAAGATTCGGGACATCGGTTGTTCTTTTTTCTGACGGGGACAGAATTGATTTTGCAACTGCAAGAAGTGAATACTACAAATCTCCTGCTGCTCTTCCTGTTGTTACACACAGTTTGATAAGGGATGATCTTTTCAGGCGGGATTTTACCATTAATGCTCTGGCAATAAAGCTTGGAGGGAACGGGTCCAATGTGCTTGTTGATTATTTTGGAGGACAGAGGGACATCAGGGAAAAGAAAATCAGAATACTCCACAAATTAAGTTTCGTGGATGACCCAACAAGGGTTTTCAGGGCAATAAGATTTGAGCAGAGATTAACATTCTGTATATGCAAAGAAACGGAGAAGCTGATTAGGGAAGCAGTGGGAAAAGAAATGTTCCACAGGCTTTCAGGAAAAAGGCTTTTTGCTGAACTTATTTTAATTCTTAAGGAAAAACATTGCTACAGGTCTATATGGAGAATGAGGGAATTCGGGCTTTTGCAGTTTTTTCAGCAACAACTTGATTTTACCAAAACAAGGGAAGGTTTGATTAAAAGAATAGATGAGGTCATTAACTGGTACAGGTCGTCAGGTATTAAGAGGGAATGCCATGAGTGGCTTGTTTATTTAATGGGGCTGGTTATTATGCTTGAAGAAAGGGATTTAAAAGAATTTTCAGACAGGCTTGCTGTGCCACACAAGTTTCGCAGCAGGATTAAGGATGTGAAAGAGAGATATGAGAATATCCTTAAAAAGTTTAAAGATAAAAGAAAATTAAAGCCAAGTGAAATAGCAGGTATTTTGCAGGGCTTGGATATTGAAGGGCTTCTTTTCCTGATGGCATCTGCAAAGAACAAAAAATCCAAACAGTACATATCAGACTATCTGACAAGGCTGATGGAAGTTAGAAGAGAAATCAACGGCGATGATTTAAAAAAGCTCGGAATAAAACCGGGTCCTGAATATAAAAAAATTCTTAATGACGTATACAATGCAAGACTTGACGGACTTATAAAATGCAGGAATGAAGAAATAGAGTTAGCAAAAAAATTGGCTGAGAGGTATAAAAGTTAATTTCAAATTTCAACAGCCTGTTGAAAAAGACATTGAGTGTCATTGCGAGGAGCGATTTTAGCGACGAAACAATCTCTAACTAATTGATATTAATATAACCGAGATTACTTCGCTTCGCTCGTAATGACAGTAACCTGAGTTTTTCAACAGCCTGTCAAAATCCAAAGTTCAAAAATAATATCCAAAATATTTTACTATTTTTCGTTCCCACGGAAGTGGGAATCCAGTCCTTCGACAAGCTCAGGATACATGGTGAGCCTGTCGAACCATGGATTCCTGCTGGAGTTTACCCTCATGGAAATGGGGGTGGGAATGACATTAATTACCCCTCACCCTTCCCTCTCCCGCAAGGGGAGAGGGAAAAATGATGGGCAGGGTCAAACCCTGTCCCTACATCAAATTAGGAAAATTTGAGATTGCCACGCTCCCTGCGGTCGCTCGCAATGACATTTTCCGAAAAAACCCTTGAACCCTCGAACCCTTGACCCCTTCTTACACACTATTCTGCGCATCAACAACTGCAATTGAAGCTATATTGACAATGTCGTTGACTTCTGCCCCACGCTGTAGCACATGGACAGATTTTCTCATTCCCATCAGTATTGGTCCGATTGCCTCAGCACCGCCGAGCCGCTGGAGTAATTTATACGCAATGTTTCCTGATTGCAGGTCAGGGAATATAAGTACGTTTGCCCCATCCTTTAAATCAGAGAAGGGATATGTATTTTTGATTATTTCAGGAACAACTGCTGTATCAGCTTGCATCTCGCCATCTATCACAATATCGGGCCTTCTTTGCTTTACAATTTCAACTGCCTTTTTAACCTTTAAGGGAAAAGGATGCTTTGTGCTTCCGAAGTTTGAGAACGAAAGCATTGCAACCCTTGGCTCGATGTTAAACCTTTTTGCAAGGTCTGCTGAACAGATTGCAATCTCTGCCAAATCCTCTGATGATGGCTCAATGTTCACAGTTGCATCAGCAAAAAAGAAAACCTTTTCCTTTATTATCATCATGTAAAGCCCGCTTACTTTATTTAAATCATCTTTCTTTTTGATTATCTGAAGCGCAGGTTTTATTGTGTCAGGATAATGAAGTGTCAGTCCTGAGACAAGCCCGTCAGCATCTCCCATGTGGACCATCATTGAACCGAATATGTTCGGGTTATGCATCAGATTTTTTGCTTCATTTAAAGTAACCCCGTAGCGCTTTCTCAGATTGTGAAGCTCTGCTACATAGGTATCAAACTTTTTAGACTTTAACGGATTTACTATTTCTATACCATCAAGGGCGATGTTAAAATGTTTTGCTTTTGATTTTATTCCCTCTTCCTTTCCAAGAAGTATTGGGTGGGCTATTTCTTCATCAATCAGTATTTGGCTTGCCTTCAAAATCTTTTCCTGCTCGCCTTCAGGGAAGACAATCTTTTTTGGTTTTGCCTGTGCCTTGTGAATGATAGTCCTCATTACCTCTCTTGACTTTCCAAGCCTTGCCTCAAGCCTTTCCCTGTATTCATCTATATCTATTTTTGTCCTTGCGACCCCTGACTCTATTGCAGCTTTTGCGACAGCAGTTGACTCCCAAGTGAGTACTCTGGGGTCAAAGGGTTTTGGTATTATGTATTCAGGACCGAATTTGAATGTCTCATTTCCATATGCCTTGCAGACTGATTCAGGGACATCCTCTTTTGCAAGGTCTGCAAGGGCATGGCAGGCAGCAATCTTCATCTCCATGTTAATAGCAGTTGCCTTCACATCAAGGGCTCCGCGGAAGATGAAAGGAAAGCCTAACACATTGTTCACCTGGTTCGGGAAATCGGACCTCCCTGTTGCCATGATTATGTCATCCCTTGCGCTTTTTGCATCATGGTATGTAATCTCAGGGTCAGGATTAGCCATGGCAAACACAATTGGTTTATCATTCATTGTTTTTACCATTTCTTTTGTAATCGCATCCTTTACTGATACTCCAACAAAGACATCTCTTCCCTCCATTGCTTCCTGAAGAGTGCGAAGTTTTGTATCAACGGCAAATCTATCTTTATAAGGGTTCATACCACTTTTTCTTCCTGTATATATAACTTCCTTTGTGTCGCACATTATAATATTTTCTTTTTTGACACCAAGGGAAAGATACAGTTCAGCGCAAGCAATTCCTGCAGCTCCTGCGCCATTGAAAATAACTTTTACTTTGTCTATTGGTTTCCCGACTATCTCCAAGGCATTGAGAAGCGCTGCTCCTGAGATTATTGCTGTTCCGTGCTGGTCATCGTGGAAGACAGGAATTTTCATTTCTTTTTTCAGGGTCTCTTCTATGTAAAAACACTCCGGAGCCTTTATGTCCTCTAAATTTATTCCTCCAAATGTCGGTTCAAGGAGTTTAACGACTTTTATAATATCGTCAGGATTTTCAGAGTCAACCTCAATGTCAAAGACATCAATGTCAGCAAATCTTTTAAATAGAACTCCCTTTCCTTCCATAACGGGTTTGCCGGCTAAAGCTCCGATATTTCCGAGTCCAAGCACAGCAGTCCCATTGCTTACAACTGCTACAAGGTTTCCTTTGGCAGTGTAGAGATAGGCTTTTTCCGGGTCTTTTTCTATTTCAAGACATGGCTCAGCAACACCCGGTGTATAGGCAAGTGAGAGGTCTCGCTGGGTTGAGCAGGGTTTGGAAGAGATAACTTCAATTTTCCCTTTCCTTCCCTGAGAATGATAGTCCAAGGCATCCTGTTTTCTAATCATTTTTCTGCTCCAAAATATAATTTTTACAAACCAACCTAATACACATTTACCTCTTAACAGAGATGGTTTTATATGATAAATGTTTAAGAAATGTCAAGAAGTGTTTGTTGAATAAAGTTCATAATGGAGTCATTGCCTGCCTACCGCAGGCAGGCGAGGAGCGATAGCGACATGGCAATCTCAAATCCCACTATATCCCCCTTTTTTTAAAGTGGGAGAAAGGGAAAATTGCGGAACAATGTCATTGCGAGCGAAGCGAAGCAATCCCCCATGTTTTCTTAAGTGATTATACTCAAATAAAAAGTTTCCAAGATTCATTATAAGATTTTTTATAAACTTCCAGCTTTATCTTTAAATTGCATTCAGGCCTCCTTTGGTTTATATCTGATTTTAATTATACCAAAAGAGTTACCTGATTAGTGAGCATTAACAACCGTCCCCTTTATTTCCTTTTATTTCTCCTTGCCTGCGTACAAATCAAGGTAGGAGAGGGCGGCTTTGACAAAGTCCCTGAAGAGGGGATGGGGATTGTGGGGAGTGGATTTGAATTCAGGATGAAATTGGGAGGCAATAAACCACGGATGCTCTTTTAGCTCTATTATTTCCACATATTTTCCGTCAGGTGAAAGCCCTGAAAAACAAAAACCATTTTTTGAGAATACTTCTCTGTAATTGTTGTTAAACTCATAGCGGTGGCGGTGCCTTTCATTTATCAGCTCGCTCTGATATGCATCAAATGCCTTTGTTCCTTTTTCAATCCTGCACGGGTATGAGCCAAGGCGCATTGTTCCGCCTTTTTCCTTAACCTCTTTCTGCTCTGTTAAGAGGTCTATAATGGGATCTGGAGTGTTTTTATCAAACTCACTGCTGTTTGCCTCTTTAAGATTACAAACATTTCTTGCAAATTCTATGCTTGCAACCTGCATTCCGAGGCAGATGCCAAGAAAGGGAACATTGTTTTTCCTTGCATAAGTGACAGCTTTGATTTTTCCTTCTATGCCTCTTTCTCCAAACCCGCCGGGGACCAGAATTCCGTCCACATCAACAAGGTGTTTTTCTTCTCCTTCTGTGATGATTTTTTCAGCATCAATCCATTTTATATTTACCTTTGCGTCGTTTGCTATTCCGCTGTGTGCAAGGGATTCGGTCAGGCTCTTGTAGGATTCACGGAATTCAACATATTTTCCTACTATCCCAATTGTTACCGAATAGGTTGTTTTTTTGATTTTTGCAACAATGTTTTCCCATTTGGAAAGGTCAGGAGCATTTGTGTTAAGACTTAAAAGCTTTACAATTATACCGTCAAGCCCTTCATTGTGAAGGTTTAATGGGACTTCATATATGCTTTCAACATCCTGCGCTGTTATTACTGCATTTACATCAACATTACAGAATAGACCGATCTTTGCTTTTAGTTCTTTTGAAATGAATTTATCTGTCCTGCACAGCAGTATATTTGGCTGGATACCTATTGAGCGCAGTTCTTTGACGCTGTGCTGTGTTGGTTTTGTTTTCAGTTCTCCTGCAGTTTTGATATAAGGTACTAAGGTGAGGTGTATAAAGATGACGTTTTCTCTTCCCTGTTCAATCCACATCTGTCTTATTGCTTCAAGAAATGGTTGGCTTTCAATATCTCCGACTGTACCTCCTATTTCTGTGATAACAACATCCATGCCATCAGCTATCTTTAATATGTTTGACTTGATTTCGTCTGTTACGTGCGGAATCACCTGTACTGTCCCGCCAAGATAATCACCGCGCCTCTCTTTTTTTATGACCGAGTTATAAATCTGCCCTGCTGTGAGGTTATTCAGTTTGCAGGTGCGCGAGCTGACAAATCTTTCGTAATGTCCAAGGTCAAGGTCTGTTTCAGCCCCGTCATCGGTGACAAATACTTCTCCATGTTGGTAGGGATTCATTGTGCCCGGGTCAACATTGAGATATGGGTCAAGTTTCTGGAGCGTTACTTTCAATCCACGGCTTTCAAGAATAGCTCCTATTGAAGCTGATGCAAGCCCCTTTCCGAGAGAAGAGACAACACCGCCGGTAATGAATATGAATTTTGTGCTCATTTAGTTTCTTTTATAACGTCTTCAACTACTTTTACATCTTCAGGTGTATCAACGCTTATCGGGTTGTACTCTGTATCAAGAACTTTCATCCTGAAACCATTCTCCAAAACCCTTAACTGCTCAAGCCCTTCAGCCCTTTCAAGAGGTGATGGGGGAAGGGAAGAGAATTTTAAAAGAAATTCCCTGTCAAATGTATATATCCCAATATGTTTATAATAGAAAATTTTTTCTTCCTTCTGTCCGCGGGGGAAAGGTACCGGGTGTCTTGAGAAGTAAAGAGCAAATCCATTCCTGTCAGAAACAACCTTTACCACACTCGGGTCATTGATTGCATTATGGTCTGAAATCTGTTTTCTGAAAGTGCATACCTTTACTCTCTTATTGGCTTTCATAAAAGAAAGGGAATTATCTATCAATGACGGGTCTATCAACGGTTCATCTCCCTGAAGATTCACGATTAAATCATATTTTAAACTTTTTGCTATTTCTGCAATACGGTCTGTTCCTGAAACATGAGAAGCGGAGGTCATTCTGACTTCACCGCCGAAATTTTCGACTTCTTTATATATTCTTTCATCATCAGTAGCAACGATTATTTTATCAGCCTCTTTTGATTCAAGGGCTCTTTCATAAACGCGCTGAATCATTGTTTTTCCCCTGATTACAGCAAGAGGCTTTCCGGGGAATCTTGATGACCCATAACGGACAGGTATTATGACTGAGGATTTCAAAAAAATCTCCTTTAACATTAATTTCAAATGTCAAAGCTCAAATATCAAATGAACGTCAAAGTTTAAAGTTTAAAAAAAATTTACCATTTTGTTATTTGAAATTCTTTTGGTATTTGGATTTTGACATTTAAAATTATAATTCTATATTACTTATATCCTATTTCCAACAGCGAATCATACAATTTTTTAAAATCAAAAACAGATAAGGTTTCAGCTCTCAATTCAGGGTCTATCCCTGAAGAGCTTAAAAGCATGTCAATCAGATGAGGAGATTTTTTTACTTCATCTAAATTTTTTAAATTATTTCTCAATGTTTTTCTCCTCTGAGCAAATGAAGTTTTTACAAGTTTAGAAAATAAATCATAATCCTTGATTTCTATTCTCGGAGCAGGGAGTGGGGTTATTTTGATGACTGCTGAATCAACCTTTGGCTGAGGGTAGAAACAGGTTCTTTTTACTTCAAAGCCTACTTTTATGTCGGCGTATGTTTGAAGCAAAACTGTCAGGCTGCCATAGTCTTTTGTTCCGGGTTCTGCCAGTATTCTTGCTGCAAGCTCTTTCTGAAGCATAATGATTATATCACTAACATATCTTTTTACCTTTAGCAATTCAAACAGAATCGGCGTGGAGATGTAATAGGGAAGGTTTCCGGTTACTCTTGTCTTTTCTCCCGGGGATAATCTGTTATCAAAAAAATCTTCAAGGTCAGTTTTAAGAATATCCTGTTTTATGAATTCTATATTATCTGATTCCTGTTTCAGTTCTTCTGCAACCGCTATCAGCCTTCTGTCGGTTTCAATGGCAAAAACCTTTTTTGCTTTTCTGCAGAGCGGAAAGGTAAGGGTTCCGATTCCGGAACCTATTTCCAAAAATATGTCGTTTTCCAAGGGGTTAATGAAGGAGATGAGGTTCTTTAATATATCATTATTATTTAGAAAATTCTGCCCAAGGGATTTTTTGAGAGTGATTTTATTATTTTTTAAAATTGACCTGAGGCTGTTAGTTAGCAAAGGGATTGCTTCCGGTTTTTCTTGGAGTTGATTATATTTATTAATGAACCTGCAGCCTCGAAAACCTCTTTGACCTGAACTTCTTTCATGCACCTGACAGAATCGCAGGTTCTTTTGTAACAATTTTTGCATTCCAGATCTTTCTGAACTATTCTGTTCCAGTTTCCATAAGGTCCATTTTTTTCAGGGTCAGATGGACCAAATATCGCAACAGTGGGAATTCCCATTGCAGATGCCATGTGAAGGGGTCCGGTGTCTCCTCCTATAAATAAGTCAATACGGCTTAAAAGTGCTGTCAGTTCTTTTAATGTTGTTCCGCATATTACAAGAGCCTTGTTCCCTGTTTTCCTGTTTATTTCTTCTACCAGAAATTCCTCTCCCTTTCCTGATATAAGCAGGACTTGGGGATCAAATTTTTCTTTTAACAAGTCAAAGAGCATTGCAAATTTATCTATTTCCCATCTTTTTGTAACCCATCCACCTCCCGGATAAATTCCAACAGTGAATTTTCTCTGGTCAAGATTATATTCCAAAAAGATTTTATCAGCCAGTTTCTGTATTTCCAAATCAGGATATATGAGCCTGAACTCACTACCATTCACTCTTATTCCCAGCTTTTTCAGGAGGCTCAGATTTTTATTAACCATGTGATTATCTCCCTTTGAGGGAGCAACCTTAATCTTTGTGAAAATGGCATTTAACGGTTCTCTGCAGTTTTCCTTGTCAAAACCTATTGAAAATTTTGCATTTGAAAAAAAGGTGATTATTCCGCTTTTTATGAGTCCCTGAAAATCGAGTGCCAGGTCGAAATTTTCATTTCTTAAAATTTTAAAAAACCCTTTGACTTCTTTTATGAGAGGTAAAAATGATGCCGGTTTGCGTATCTCTTTTCTCCACCGTTTAGTGTCAACGATATACAGCTTGTCTATATTCTTGTTACCTAAAAGAATTTCCTTGGACTTTTCTTCAACAACCCAGCTTATTTTTGCATAAGGAAAAACGCTTTTGATAGCGTTCAGGCTTGGCAGTGTGTGGATTATATCTCCGATTGAACCAAGTTTGACAATTAAGATGTTATTAAAATCCATTTTTAAGCCAGGTTAATGAAAGGTTATTTGTTCTGAAAAATCAAAGGATGTTTTGTGTTTATACCTTCTGCTGTCTCTTTAATCAGAGACTCAATATTAATATTTTCACTTATCCAGCAAGATGTCAATTTTTTTATTAGGTTAATAATTATTTTCATCTATGATATAAGTTTGAAGCAGTCAAGCAAGATTTAAAGTTTTTTGTCAAAACCCAAAAGGGTTGACTTCCTTGCAGGTAAAAGATTACAAGAAACTGGTTATGAAAAGAATAAATCCTTTCAGAGTCAAAATTATTGATAAATACCTGATAAGGGAGATATTTTTCCCTTTTATATCACTTCTTTTGATATTTACCGTACTGATAATCCTTGGGAATATCAGAATACTTATTGACCTGATAGTAAACCGCAATATCGGGCTGATTTATATAATTAAGTTATTTATTTTCCTCATTCCACAATTCATAGGGTTCATCATTCCAATGGCACTTTTTATTGGCGTTATTACTGCAATGTTCCGTATGTCCTCTGATAATGAAATGACTGTGATTAAGGCTTCGGGGATAAGCCTTTACAGGGTATCAGCTTCAGTGCTGGTTTTTTCCTTTCTGTGCACACTTGCGTCTTTGATGATGATGCTTATAGTTACCCCTGTGTCTTACCGTTATTTCAGGGATTTTGCTCTGGAACTGATTCAGAATCAGGCTGTTGTAGGACTTCAGGAAAAAACATTCAATGAGATAACTGATGGTGTTGTTTTATATCCAAATGAAATTTCTTCAAAAGGGGTGCTTGATGAAGTTCTGATTTCAGACAGCAGAAATGAGAATAACAAGAAAACAATCTTTGCCAAGAAGGGAAGATTGATACCCGGGAAAAGTTCCTATGAGATAGCATTGATGCTTTCTGACGGCACTATTCATATTGGGAAAGGTTTGTCAGAAACATACAGGCTTATAAGGTTCTCATCTATGACTTTACGGTTAGACCTTCTAAAGAAAATTGACCCGAGTGAATTCAAGCCACAGCAGAAAATGATGTCTGTTGATGAATTATTGGAAAAAAGGGAAAACAAGAAAAGTAACTTAAAGAGGTACAATAGTATCACAATGGAGATACACCAGAAGTTTGCAATTCCATTTTCATGTATAGTGTTTGGAGTTGTTGCAATTCCGTTCGGAATAATTTTTCAGAGAAGCGGCAAAGAACCGGGGTATATAATCTGCATCTTTTTGATGTTAACCTATTTTATTTTTTTCATGGCAGGAAAGAGATTAGGAGAGGAAGGAATAATAAACCCGTTGGTTGCCACATGGTCTCCAAGCTTAATTTTTTTGTCAATCGGGGCTTATCTGCTTCAAAGAGTGGCTAATGACAAGAGCTCGTGGATACTTGAAATCTCCCAAAGAATCACTTATATATTATCTTCCATTCAAAGAAGACTGTTCAGAAAGGGTTTTTAGAAAGGTTTCTTAAAAAGCAGCAAGATTAGACCTCTATCTTAAGAGATCTATGCAGAGCTTTTCATAAGCCCTTGCTTCAATTTCGTTATCAAAATATTTCTCTGCGGTGAGCCGTGCTTCTTTCCCTGTTTTTATTCTTAGCTCCATGTCTTTTAAAAGAATGAGCAGTTTTGTTTTTAAATCTTCAATATCCTGATCTCTTGCAATCATCCCATTGGTTGCGTCTGATATGATTTCATTAATAGCTCCGAACCCGAAAGCTACTACCGGTTTTCCGCAAGCCATAGCTTCAAGGGCAGCCCTGCAGCTACCGTCATTTCCTTCACCAAGGAGAAGTAATATGTCCATTGCTGCGTAAAGCTCAGGAAGGTCATTTCTCCTATATCCAACAAAGATGACATTCTGATTAAGTTTCCGGCTTTCAACAGCTCTTTTTGTTTCTGCAAGAGTCTCTCCCCTGCCAGCAAAAATAAGCCTTATATCAGGGTAGCTTTCTTTTAAAAATGGCAGAACTTTTAAAATGAGGTCATGCCCTCTGCCCGGTTTAAACCTTGACACAAGCCCTATGACAGGAGAATTCTGCGGTATTGAGAGTTCCTCCCGTATTCTCAATGGAGACAGAGAGGAATTGAAGTATTTTGTATCTACAGAGCCATATATGACCTTTATTTTTTCATCATTGATTCTGAAATTTCTCAAAATCTGCGATTTATGAAATTCTGATATAGTTGTAATTGCATTGCAACCGCCGGAATATAATATTCTGCTGTCAGCTCTTTTTATTGCTGCCTTCTGGTTGTGGATTGTTCTGATGATTTTAGGCTTTGTTTTTGAGAGAAAAAGAGAAAGCATTGATATCCAGTGGTCATGGGAGAGATGGGTGTGAATGATATCGATTCTGTTTTTATCAATTATCCCTGAAAGCCTGCTGATGTCGCTTAATATCTTCAGAGGGTTGGCGCTTCTTTCAAGGGATAGCGATGTCTGAGCATTTACTCCGCGGTTTCTTGCATCCAGCACAAGGTTTTTCTTAAGAGAGCTGCAGAGAAAAATAATATTATGACCAAGCCTTTGCAGTCCTGAAGCCAGAGCAAGAGTTGGTGTTGCCGCTCCTGTCAGATGGTAGCTGCTGATAATCTGGACTATGTTCAGTTTTTGCAAAGATTTCTTTTATGAGGATTGAATATGTTCTGTAATCCTGTATTCTATAAAACAGTTTTCAAAAATATTTTTTTATTAAGCTCCATAGCATCTTTATTATTTATCAAGTTTTATTGCTTCTTCTATGAGCATAACCGGAATATCATCTTTTATCTGATACAAGAGTTTGCAGGAATCACAGATTAATCCGTCTCCTTTCTCATTCTGATAGATATCCCCCTTGCATTTCGGGCAGGCTAATATATCAAGCAGCTCTTTATCAATTGGCATAGAATCCTCCTCTGAGATTAATTTCTAAATCCTAATATCGTTCGACATTAATACCCCTCTAAATGTCAACGGTGGAGTCCCGAAATAATTTTTATAATATCCTTTGTTGAATGGTCCTTTGGGTCTCCTGTGATAGCAACCGTGCCTCCATAGCTTTTTACTGTCTCTTTTTCAGGCACGGAATCTTCAGTATAGTCAGAGCCCTTTGCGTGCACATCAGGCTTAAGCCTCAACAGGACATTATCCATATTGAGTTCTGAAAAAAGCGTGACATAGTCAACACACTCAAGGGCTGATATTATTTCAATTCTTTCCTGTTCAGTGGTTATTGGTCTTCCGTTTCCCTTTAATGCCCTTGTGGACTCATCACTGTTTAATGCAACGATTAGAACATCGCCGAGGTTCTTTGCTCCTGTCAAATAGCGTATATGCCCGACATGGAGGATATCAAAACAGCCATTGGCGAGAATGATTTTCTTTTCCTGCTTTTTTAAGCCTTTTACGATGAGCTCAAGGCTGTCAAGGCTTTTAAATTTAGGAGCCTGCTCAGGCATTCAATACATCCTTTAATTCTTTCTGTGTTACAGTTGCAGTTCCCCTTTTCATAACTACTATTCCGGCAGCATAGTTTGCCAAATTCATTGCTTCTTCAAGTGTTGCCCCTGCCACGAGCGAGAGTGTAAATACGCTGATTACCGTATCTCCGGCGCCTGTTACGTCTGCAATCTCATCAGAACCAAAAATCGGCATGGAAGTTATTCTTCCGTTTTTTTCAAATAGCCTCATACCCTTTCTTCCGCGGGTAATCAGGACAGCAGCCGGGTCAATCATTTCCATAAGTTTTTTCCCTGCTTCATTAAGTGTGCCGTTGTCTTCATCTCCAATCGCAATGCCTGCGCACTCTGATGCTTCGGGTTCATTTGGTGTTACCGCAGAAACATTTCTGAACTGGGAGAGGTTAAACCTTGAGTCAACTGTTATTATGGTATCAGTGTGATTTTTTGCCATGTTGTTTATTTTATCTATTACTGCTGGCGACAAGAGCCCAAGCCCGTAGTCCGAAACCATTACTGCGTCAACTTTTTTTATCTTTGAATCAAGAAAGTTTATAATCTTCTCTTCAGTGCTGTTTTTTATCATTGAATCAGGCTCTCTGTCAATCCGGATAACCTGCTGCTTTGTTGTGTGGTAGCCTCCTGCAAGAATCCTTGTTTTTCGTGTTGTGACCCTGTTTTTTTCAGAAAAAATCCCTTCTGCAGGAATTCCCATTTTTTTTATATTTGATAAAATTATTTTTCCAAAATAATCGCTACCTACTACCCCAACAGGAATTACCTTGCATCCAAGGCTTTTGAGGTTGTTTAAAGCGTTTCCTCCTCCTCCCAAAAAAATATGTTCAGAGTCAAAACTGAGAATCAGCACAGGGGCTTCTCTTGAAACCCTGCTTGTACTTCCATATATATACTCATCAGCTATTATATCTCCAATTGTAAGTATTGTAGCTGATTTAAACTTATCCAAAAATTTTATGAGTTTATTCCTGTTGACCATTTTGACCTTTCAGAACCGCACAGTTTTGTCTGTTGTTTCTATTCCTTCCTGTGAAAAAATCCATAAGACAGCTTCAAGCAGGTCTTCAGCTATAAAAAGAGGTTTTATGGATGAATCTGACCTGTTAAGTTTCAGTTCTCCTTTCCCGTAACCGCTCTTTACAATTATTGGCATTGCGCCTGCGTTTTTTGCAAAATCCACATCGCTTAACTTGTCACCTATAACATAAGATATTGATAAGTCCAGATTAAAATCCCTTGAAGCCTTAAGAAGCATTCCGGGTTTTGGCTTTCTGCAATTACATTTGCTTCTATAAGGTTTTTTGCCTGTTTCAGGATGGTGCGGGCAGTAATAGATTTTGTCAAGAAATGATCCTTCAATCATAAGCAGTGTTTCAAGCCATCTGTTGACTTTAAGTACCATGCTTTCAGAAAAATATCCCCTTGCAACACCTGCCTGGTTTGTGGTCAGAATTGCTTTGAATGGAGACTGGTTAATCAGTTTTATAGCCTTTCCTGCCCTTGGCAGAAGAGTTAAACGATTTGGGTCGTTCACATATCCTACTTCTTCAGTAACTGTCCCGTCCCTGTCAAGAAATATTGCTCTGTCTTTATTTTGTTTTTTGCTTCTCATATAACTCCTTTTTGCGGGGTTAAACCTTAAAATTTATACCCAATCTCCTGATAAGTAAATTAATTTTTTCCATTACATCTTTTACTTCTATTGCTTCAATACAAGGGGGTTTATTATCAGCTGACGATTTACACTCTTTGAAGAAATTGTGCCTGCAGGGCCTGCATTCAAATGGTTTTATTACAAGTTCGTATTTTTCCTTTTCAAGATATGGTGCTGTTTTTTCAGGGACTGATGGACCCATGATTGCGACTATCGGGGTTTTAAAAGCAGCGGCAATATGCATGGGTCCGGTGTTATTGCCAATATAAAGGTCACTGTTTTTTATGATTGCCATTGATTCCCGCAGAGATGTTTTTCCTGCAAGGTTGATTGCCTTTTCTTCCATAAAGGAAATGATTTTTGAAGAAACTATCTGGTCAGCATTGCTTCCAAGAATTATTACCTGCGCGCGAAGATTTCTTACCAGCATATCGCATACCTTTGCATACCTTTCAGGATGCCATTCCTTCGGCTGAAGAGATGCGCCTGCGCATACGGTTATAATCATTTGTGCTGGCAGGAGATTATTTTTGCCAAAAAAATCTTTTGCAAAGGCTTCATCGTGTTCTGAAAGCCTGAGTGTCAAGTCTCTGCTCTGCGGCTCAATTCCAATTCCTTTAATAAGGTCAAGAAAGTATTCAACCTCATGTTTTTTTAATATTTCAGCAGTTGCGTGAATTTTCCTTGTGAGCAAAAAGCCCCTTCCATCAGTATCAAAGCCTGCCAGTTCAGGTATTCCCATCAGAAAAACTTCAAGGGCGGATTTAAAGGAATTGGTGAAAAGTATTCCAATGTCAAAATTATATTTTTTTCCCCACTCTCTGAAAAGCCTGAATCTGCTTAAAAGGTTATTGTTTGAGTTTTTTGAATCAAATACCAGAAATTCATCAATGCAGGGATTACCCCTTAGTATCTCAGCCACATACGGGTTTGCAGCAACAAATAGTTTTGCCTGAGGAAAGCTTTTTTTAATGCTGGAGATGGCAGGAGTTGTCATTATGGCATCTCCTATCCAGTTAGACTCGCGGATAAAGATTCTCTTTATTTTCTCTTTGTTCAGCATAAATCAGATATTAAAATTATAGTTTTTTTGCTTTCTGAAATTCATTGAGTATTTCCTTTTGTCTCTTTAGTTGCAACCCTTGGTCTTGTTTTCCATCTCCTGTGGACCCAGAACCATTGCTCAGGGTATTTCCTTATATAACTCTCAGTTATTGCAGTAATAGCCTGCGTAAAGTCTAAAATATATTTATTTCTATCTATTCCTTTTTCTATATCAATTGGTTTTTCAAACCTGATTCTGTGTTTTTCAAGCCCTTCTCTTATTATGAATCCCATGACAACAGGGACATCTGTGCGCAGGGAGATAAGCCCGAGCACAAAATTTGTACAGGCTTTTTTCCCGAAAAAATCCACAAACACTCCTTCGCTGTACTTCACATTTTGGTCATTCAGGGTCCCTATTATTTCCTTTTTCTGTATAGCTTTAAAAATATGCCTTAAACCGCTTTTTTTATCTATCAGTTTATTCCCGGAAAGCGAACGATACCTTGATACAAGCATATCAAGCGCGGCATTATCAAGAGGACGGACTACGATATTTAAAGGTTTGTAGTGGAGTGAAAATAGATGGGGCAGAATTTCCCAGCTTCCAAAATGTGCCGTAACAAGAAGCAGACCCTTTCTTTTTTTAAGCGCTTCATGAACATATTCAATATTTTCAATGGTAACAAACTTGTTTAAATTATCTTTTGTTATTTTAGGAATCCTGCAGAAATCAAGAAAAGTCAAAGTAAGGTTTTCAAAAACCCTTTTGGCAATCAGTTCTATATCTTCCTGACTCTTTTCATTCCCAAAGGCAACTTTAAGATTCTCTATGGCAATATTTCTGTGTTTTTTGTCAAGGTAATATGCAATACGGCTCAGGCGTGTCAGAACAAAACCAGATACCTGCAAAGGTATGGCACCTATTATTTTTATCAGCACAAGAAAAACCAGATACAGAGGTTTCATAGAGACTTAAAATGTTTTAAAATTATTTTCTCAATACAATCTTCATCAAGGGCTACAGAAAGTTTTAAGAAATATAAATTTTCAGCAAATGAAAAGATTTCAGGGGTTCTTTTAATATCCTTTTCAGTAGTGATTACTGCTTCAGCTTTTAATGTTTTGGCTTTTCTGTAAATTTCATTCACTTCATCAGGAGAGTAGTAATGATGGTCGTCAAATTCAATAAACCCGGCAATATTTAATCCAATTTCTTTTAATGATGAATGAAAAGAGGCTGGGTCTCCAATAGCTGAGAAGGCAAGTACTTTTTTATCCTTAAAGGAGCTTAAACTGAAAGCCCTTCCTGATTTGAACTCAATAACCCCTTCAACCCTGTGAACAGCTTTTTCTATAGAGGCAGTATGGTTATAGTGTTTTATAAAATCACGGAGCCTGTTTATATCCCTGCCAGCCTGATTGGTCTTTGTCAGCAGAATCAGGTCTGCCCTGCTGAGGGATTTGAATGGTTCTCTTAAGGTTCCTCTTGGGGTAAGCTTCTCCTTTTCAAAATCCTTGCTTGAGTCAATAAGAAGGATATTTAGGTCTCTTTCAAGCGCTATATGCTGGTAACCATCATCAAGTATCAGGGCTTTTGCGCCATAGTTTTTAATGGCAAATTTTCCTGTTGAATACCTGTCTTTTCCTGTTATTACTGGCACTCCTTTTAGGTTTTCTGCAAGCATGAGGGCTTCATCTGCGGCATATGGAGGTTTAAGAAGAATCGAATATTTGTCTGAGACGACATTTATCCTGCTTGTGTTTTCAGACTTGTACCCCCTGCTCAGGATTGCGTGGCTAATGTTATTCCTTGAAAGAATTTCCGAGACCTTTTCAGTAACAGGGGTTTTGCCTGTTCCTCCCCATGTGAGATTTCCTATGCTTATTACAAAGCACGGCAGTTTCCTTGTTTTAAGCAGTTTTATTTTATAAAAAAAGTTTCTTAGGTTAATTATTAACAGGTACGGGATGGAAGCCAGAGACAGAATTGCCCTAATCAGAGACGACAGCAGACTACCATCCGTCTCTATTATGATACGAAGATAATATTTTTTTATATTCATCATTTAATTAGGAAGAAACCTTTTGATTATCTCAATGTTTCTTTCTGTTGCTCCAAGGTTTTTTTCAAAAAGGGAGTAGGCTTTTTTCCCTATTTCTTCCTGCCTTTTAGGGTTTGATAGGAGGTTTGAGATTTCCTTCTCAATCTCTGATGGTTCAAAGACCTGAATTCCGCCTCCTGATTTAACAAAAAGCTCTGCAATATCCCTGAAGTTATGCATATATTTTCCAAAAAGCACCGGCTTTTTGAAAACAGCAGGTTCAAGAATATTATGCCCTCCAACAGGGACAAGACTCCCTCCCATGAATACTATGGTGGTAATGCTGTATATTTTTGGAAGATCCCCGATTGTATCAAGAAGTATTGCTTCTTTACCGGAGAGATTATTTCCTTTTATTTCCGTTCTCCTGCAAAATGCAATGGAGTTTTTTGTTAAAAGTTCTTCAACTTCCCTGAAGCGCTCAGGGTGTCTTGGAGCAACAATAAGAAAGAGGTCATGGAACTTTATTTTTAATTTATTATAAACAGATATAAGAATCTCTTCCTCTCCCCTGTGAGTGCTGCCAAGAACCAGGATTTTGCAGCCTTTTGGCAACATTAACTCTTCTGCTATGTTCTGATTCATCCGGGAACCAGATTTGAAGACCTGGTCAAACTTCAGGTTTCCTGTTACAAATATTTTTTCCTTTTCTGCTCCGAGAAGCATTATTCTTTCTGCGTCAGAATCGCTTTGCATGCTGAAGGCTGATATCTTCTTTAAAACATTTTCAAAAAATATTTTTCCTGTTTTATAGCCCCTGTATGATTTTTCTGAAAGCCTTCCATTAACAATGAGCACAGGGGTTTTATTCTCAGAAATGATTTTTAGGAAATTAGGCCAGAGTTCGGTTTCCATTATAATACATATGTCAGGATTTAAAAAACCCTTGAAACGGCGCACAGACCATCCAATATCAAGAGGGAAGAAAGTTATTATATCTGCCTCCTTTATCCTTTTCCTTGCTGTATTGTTGCCGGTTTCAGTAACTGTGGTTAATATTAAAGTTTCATCAGGCCATAATTCTCTGATTCTTTTTATAAGAAGTGATGCGGCAATCACCTCTCCGACAGACACAGCGTGTATCCATATTCTCCTTTTGCCCGGTTTCATCTCTTTAAATCTTCTGCCAAGAAAACCAAGCCGTTCTTTGATTCCTGCCCTGTATTTTTTAGTGGTTAATAATTTATAGATGAAATATGGAGATGTTATGAGGAAAAAAAGATATGTCAGAAACCCGTATATTACATACATATTATTATAATTAAAATCTGTGTAATTCAAAACCCTCCAGAATATCTCTATATTTCAAATATCAGAGCAACCGGAAAAATGCAATTTAAAAAAGGCTTGCAATTGCAGGGTTGAAAATATATAGAAATAGCTTATTTGAGTTTATGAAAAACACAACCTGAATGCGCTGTGCTGGAGCATGGGGATGAAAGAGTGACCTGTATATCATTCCGCCTGCCTGCGGTAGGCAGGCACCTTATGCGGAATCCCTCGACCACGCTATTTTGATTTTGATACTCTGTGGTTTCGGTACAGAGTAGTTTATTTTTGCCTTTTGAGTTTTGAGGTTTTAATAATGGGTATTTCAAAAGAAGAAGTAAAGCATATAGCAAAACTTGCAAGAATTGAATTCTCTGAAGATGAAATTAACAGGTTCACAGAACAACTCAGCACGATTCTGAATTATGTTTCAAAACTTGATGAGCTCAATACAGAAGATATCGTTCCTACATCCCATGTGATAGATTTAAAAAATTGTTTCAGGGATGATGAGATAAAAAGTTCTCTTCCCGTGGAGGAGTCCCTCAGGAATGCCCCGCAAAGAGAAAAATTTTTTTTCAAGGTGCCAAAGATAATTGAATAGAGGAGAAGCAATTGGAACTGCGCGGTTTAAATATACTTAAGCTTCACAGCATGCTTAAGTCCGGAGAAATCTCTGTAACTGAAATTGTCCGGTCAGTTTTGAAAAGGATTGAGCAGGTTGAGGGGAAAGTCCATGCATATGTAACAGTCCTTGGTGAAAGGGCTCTGGGTGAAGCAGAACTTCTTGATGAAAAGATGAAGAAAGATGGTGTTGGGGATTTTCTTTTCGGTATTCCACTTGCCATAAAAGATAATATGTGCGTCAGGGATGTGCCAACAACCTGTTCATCAAAAATACTTTCAAATTTTATTCCTCCATATAATGCTGGTGTTGTTGAAAGGCTGAAGGAGAGGCAGAGCATTTTTGTTGGAAAGGCAAACATGGACGAGTTTGCAATGGGGTCTTCAACAGAAAACTCTTTTTTGGGAACAACGAGAAATCCATGGAGCCTTGACAGGATTCCGGGGGGATCAAGCGGCGGCTCTGCTGCTGCGGTTGCTTCGGATATGTGCATTGCAGCACTCGGGTCTGACACAGGGGGGTCAATAAGACAGCCTGCTGCCTGTTGTGGTGTTGTAGGGCTGAAGCCCACATACGGACTGATTTCAAGATACGGGCTTGTGGCATTTGCCTCATCACTTGACCAGATAGGACCAATAACAAAAGACGTTACAGATTGCGCAATAGTCCTTAATGTAATTGCAGGCCACGACAGGAGAGATTCCACATCTGTTCCAAGAAAAATACCTGATTATCTTGATTCCATTGGAAAAAGTATAAGAGGAATACGAATCGGTATCCCAAAGGAATATTTCGTAGAAGGGATGGATGAAGATGTTAAGGCGGGTGTTGATGATGCAATAAAGAGGCTTGCAGGCGAGGGGGCTGAGGTAATAAATATTTCTCTCCCGCATACGGAGTATGCTGTCAGCACATATTATATCCTTGCAACAGCAGAGGCTTCATCAAACCTTGCAAGGTATGATGGAGTTAAATACGGCTATCAGTCAAAAAACACAAAGGACCTTATGGAAATGTACTGCAAAACCCGCTCTGAGGGTTTCGGGAACGAGGTAAAGAGAAGGATAATGCTTGGGACTTATGTCCTGAGTTCAGGCTATTATGATGCTTATTATAAAAAAGCCCAGAAAGCAAGGACGCTGATAAAGGAGGATTTTGACAGGGCATTTAAAGAAGTTGATATAATACTCACCCCTACAGCTCCAACAACTGCTTTTAAAATTGGAGAAAAATCAAATGACCCTCTTCAAATGTATCTTTCTGATATATTCACAATTTCAGTAAATCTTGGAGGTGTTCCGGCAATATCAATCCCCTGCGGGTTTGACAGGAATGGTTTGCCTGCCGGGCTGCAACTAATCGGAAAGCATTTTGACGAGGGGACAATTTTAAAAGTTGCATACTGTTATGAGCAGGCAACAGAGTGGCATTTAAGGAAGCCGGAATTGTGAGGGAAGGGGTTTATGGTTCGAGAGATCAATGGGTCAAGTGAAAATCGGATTTTCCCCCATTCCATCTTTCAGACTGTGTCACAATTCTTTTTGGTCATTGCGAGCGACTAACAGGAGCGTGGCAATCTCATTAAAAAGCGGACAGATAAAAGATTAGATTGCTTCGGTCGCTTTGCTCCCTCGCAATGACATTGCGACATAGCTTGTTTGCTAAAAGGGATAAGGAGGGATTATTAATCACTTTCTTTGGAGAAGAAACTAACATGCAATACGAAGCGGTAATTGGACTTGAGGTTCATGCGCAGATTTTAACCAAGTCAAAAATCTTCTGCCATTGCAGTACAAAATTTGGTGAGGAACCAAACTCCCTGACCTGTCCGGTGTGTCTTGGAATGCCAGGAGTTCTTCCGGTGCTCAACAGAGAGGTTGTTAACCTGTCAATGAAAACTGCTATTGCCTTAAACTGCACCATTGCCCGTTTCTGCCGTTTTGCAAGAAAAAATTATTTTTATCCTGACCTTCCAAAGGGCTATCAGATATCCCAATATGATGAACCCCTGGGGCTTAATGGTTATCTTGAGGTTGAAGTCAATGGAAAGCCCAAGAAAATAGGAATAACAAGAGTCCATATGGAGGAAGACGCAGGAAAAAACATTCACGAGAATATACCTGATGGGAGTTATGTTGACTTGAACAGAACCGGTGTGCCTTTGATGGAAATAGTGAGTGAACCTGACATAAGGTCTCCTGAGGAGGCAAAGGAGTATCTTGCAGAGTTAAAGAAAATCCTTATGTATTTAGAGGTGTGCGACTGCAACATGGAGGAGGGGAGCTTAAGGTGTGATGCAAATGTTTCTTTGAGACCTGTTGGACAAAAAAAGTTTGGGACAAAAACTGAGCTTAAGAATATGAATTCTTTCAGAAACCTACAAAAGGCGCTTGAGTATGAAATAATCCGTCAGAGAGAGGTTCTTGAAGATGGAGGAATAATTGTTCAAGAAACAAGGTTGTGGGACCCAAAAAGAGAAGCAACATCTTCAATGAGAAGCAAGGAGGAAGCCCATGACTACCGCTATTTCCCCTGTCCCGACCTTGTTCCGCTTGAGATTAATGATGAATGGGTTGAGAGGATAAGAAAAACACTTCCTGAGCTTCCTGCTGACAAGAGAAAAAGGTTTGCAGAAGATTACAAAATCCCTTCATATGACGCACAGGTCCTGACTTCCTCAAGAGCGCTTGCAGATTATTATGAGGAGTGTTTAAGATTCTATCCTGATTCTAAAAAAGTGAGCAACTGGATTATGGGAGACCTTTTAAGAGAGCTGAAGGGAGATGAAGAAAGGATAGAGAAATGCCCTGTCTCGCCAAAACACCTTGCAGGAATGCTGAAACTTCTTGATGACGGGGTTATAAGCGGGAAAATAGCCAAAACTGTTTTTGAGGAGATGTATAAAACCGGGAAAGAGGCATCAGAGATTGTAAAGGAAAAAGGACTTGTTCAGGTTACAGACACTTCGGAGATAGAAAAAATTGTTGATAAAGTGATTGAAGAAAATCCAAAACAGGCGCAGGATATTCTGAATGGAAAAGATAAAGTTATGGGATTTCTTGTAGGGCAGGTTATGAAGGAGAGCAAGGGTAAGGCAAACCCGCAGATGGTCAATGAGATATTGAAAAAGAAACTACAGGTAAAAAAGTAAAAAAAAATAGCCATTTGCATCTTTTATAAGGTCAGGCTGTTAAAACTCCTTTTAAATAATAAAAGAAGGGAGGTGATTATATGAAAATGTTGGTCAATATTCTCATTTACCTTGCAGCTATAGGCTTCATTGGTGCTATTCTTTGCCGTGCAGGTGGTTCTGGAGTTATTCCTTTTATCCCGTTCTTGAGTACTACTGCTTTGATAAAATTCGTGAATAGTTGCCTTGGATTCGTTATAGCATTAACCCTTATCCAGATTAGAGATAAGTAGACAGGACAGGTTTTAGAAAAAGGGGACGGCAGGCTGTCCCCTTTTTTCCTAAACCCAACAATTTTTGCGAGCTGGCTGATATAATTCAAGGAATTTGAGGCATGGATTCTGGCTGTAAACCGTTTAATCAACTTTTAACTATATCTTGTCTAAAATTAATATAAAACTATAAAAAAGTTAA
The DNA here is from genome assembly GCA_001790855.1 of Candidatus Schekmanbacteria bacterium RIFCSPLOWO2_02_FULL_38_14. NCBI lineage: Bacteria > Candidatus Schekmaniibacteriota > Candidatus Schekmanbacteria bacterium RIFCSPLOWO2_02_FULL_38_14. Next base: position 46,138 of record MGDH01000001.1, read on the forward strand.
TAATTCAAATACTGAAAACGGGGAAATAAAAATCGAGGAAATTCCCTATAATGAAGATATCATAGAAGAAAAATTCATCTCGGTTAAAAAGTCGGAGCTTTCATTGTTTTCTGACAGTGAACTTAAAATTATTACTTTTGCAAAAGAGCATTTCAAAGATTTTAATGCCGGACAAATAATGCATTTTTCGCATAAAGAAAAAGGTTATGAGGAAACTTCAAACGGAAAGCCGACATCTTATCAGTGTGCCAACGAATTACAAATATAAAAAATTTTAATCTTTATGTGGGATTATCTTAATTCGAATAATCTTAATGTGAAATCTAGTGTCGCGAAAAAAGAATATAACTGGAACCTGCCATATTTGTGAAAAGTTTGGTGATTTGTCTTTCAAACACATTCCTCTAAGAGCAGCTTTTAATTGAAATAGATTTTCCATACACTCATAACATTAGGAATCTATTAAAGCTGTGCAACAAGGACTGGACTGAGGAACTTAAAGAAGCAGAACAACTAACCCCATTTGCAATTACAGCACGCTATCCAGGAGAAGATGAAGTAGTAACTAAAGAAGAAGCGAATAGTGCTATTCGTATTGCTATTCATGTACGCGAAATAGTACGAAATGCACTATCACATGAAGGACTGAATCTTTCAGAAAATGAAAACTAAATCTTTGTTAATGTCTTCCCTGCCTTAGTAATTGTTTCCTCAATATCCTTACCCGAATGAGCCTGAGAGACAAACCATGCTTCAAACTGTGATGGTGGAATGAATATTCCTTCATTAAGAAGAAGGTTAAAAAATCTGCTGAATTTTTTCATGTCACACTGGCAGATTTCCTGATAGTTGGCTGGAGGAGTATCTCTAAAGAATATTGTGAACATGGAACCAAATCTGGACAATGATGCTTTGATTCCGTGTTTTTTTATTTTTTCTGCAATTCCACTACAAAGTCTTTCAGATTTATCTTCTAATTGGTTGTAAAAATTCTTTTCTGATAATATGTTAAGCGTTGCAATTCCCGCATTCATTGCAAGAGGATTTCCTGAAAGTGTTCCTGCCTGATAGACATTGCCTGAGGGTGATACCATTTTCATTATTTCTTTTTTTCCTCCATAGGCGCCAACTGGTAATCCCCCGCCTATGATTTTTCCAAGGCAGGTGAGGTCAGGCTTTATTTTATAAAGCTTTTGCGCACCGCCAAAAGAGACTCTGAATCCTGTAATCACCTCATCAAAAATCAGAAGTGATTTATTTTTTTCAGTAATTTTTCTTAAAGCCTCAAGAAAACCTCTAACAGGCGGGATAACTCCCATATTTCCTGCTACTGGTTCCACTATTACTCCTGCAATAGTGTTTTTGTCTTTTGTAAAAATTTTTAGAATTGCTTCTATACTGTTATAGGGAAGACTTATTGTATTCCTGATAAAACTTTCAGGAACTCCTTGGCTTGTTGGTATGCCTGTAGTTGATGCGCCAGAACCTGCTTTGACAAGGAGACTATCAGAATGGCCGTGGTAGCAGCCTTCAAACTTGATTATTTTATCTTTCCCTGTATATGCCCTTGCAAGACGAATTGCGCTCATTGTGGCTTCTGTGCCGGAGTTTACAAAGCGCAGCATTTCTATTGAAGGCATTGCCTTTTTTATTATTGAGGCAAGTTCAATTTCATATTCTGTGCAGGCGCCAAAGCTTGTCCCCTTTTCTGCAACTTTTTTTATGGCTTTAATCACAGCAGGGTGAGAATGACCAAGAATCAGAGGACCAAAAGAACAAATAAAATCTATATACTGATTTTCATCTACATCAAGAATTTTTGAGCCTTTGGCTTTTTTTATAAAAAGAGGAGTGCTTCCAACAGTCTTGAATGCCCGGACAGGGCTGTTAACTCCACCGGGGAAATGTTTTAAGGAAATACTAAAAAGTTTTTTTGAAATTTTTCTCAATGGATGTCTCAGGAGATATTGGGAAACTCAGGTTGCTGTCATTGCGAGCGAAGCGAAGCAATCTCATTAGAAGACTTATAGTTGTCTTCTTCAAAACGAGATTGCTTCGTCGTTTTACTCCTCGCAATGACATTTTAAGTCTTTTCCAACAGGTTGTTAACAGATGTTCTATCCTCCTATTATCTGTACTACAATATTCCGTTTTCTTGAACGGTTGTCAAAATCAATAAAAACTATCTGCTGCCATGTTCCAAGGGTTGGTTTTCCGTCTTTTACAGGCACAGAAAAGGATGCTCCAAGAAGTGCTGCCCTTACATGGGAAAACCCGTTGCCGTCTCCCCATCGGGCATCATGTTTATAAGGGATATTTTGAGGGGCAATTTTTTCAATAGCATCTTTCAGGTCGTTTACTACTCCTGATTCATATTCAATTGTAGTGATTGCACCTGTTGAGCCGGAGATAAAAAGAGTGACAATACCGTTTTTGATTCCTGAGGATTTAATTTTCTGGCATACCTGAGGTGTAATATCAATTATATCGCAATAGCCTCTGGTACTTACAGAAATATCTTCGCTTAAAACATTCATAATACTATCTATCTTGCAAGAAAGGGTTCAATGGGTTTAGGGGTCAAGAGCTCAAGTGAGAATCAAATCCCCCCTTGCCCCCCTTCTAAAGGGGGTATGGAGGGAATAACTTTCTAACATATTAACACTTCAACAATTCCTGAGTTATCAGTTCCCCCATCTCTTTTGTACCAACAGGCTTTTTCTTTTCTTCCATGATGTCAGGTGTACGGTATCCTTTTTTGATAACAGCTTTAACAGAATTTTCAATTGCTGCTGAAACATTTTCAAGTCCGAAAGAGTATCTGAACATATCAGCAACTGACAGAATCATTGCAATGGGATTTGCCTTGTTTTTTCCTGCTATGTCTGGGGCGCTTCCGTGAACAGGCTCGTAGAGTCCGACTTTGTCTCCAATACTTGCAGAAGGAAGCATTCCGATTGAGCCTGTGAGCATTGCAGCTTCATCGCTTAGGATGTCGCCAAAAAGATTTTCAGTAAGTATTACATCAAACTGCTTGGGATTTTTCACAAGCTGCATTGAGCAGTTATCAACATAGAGGTGGCGGAGCTTTACATCAGGATAATCTCTGCTCAATTCAGTTACAGTTTTTCTCCACAGTTGTGAACATTCAAGGACATTTGCCTTGTCAGCAGAGGTGATTTCTTTTCTTCTTTTCCTTGCAATCTGAAAGGCAACCCTTGCTATTTTTTCAATTTCTTGTGTTGAATATGACATTGTATTAATTGCCTGATGACCATTTTTTATTTTTTTAATTCCCCGTGGTTTTCCGTAATATAATCCTCCAGAAAGTTCCCTGACAACAATCAGGTCAACGTCTTTTATTACCTCTTTTTTCAAGGAGGAGCTTTTCTCCATACCGGGAAATATTTTTGCAGGCCTGAGGTTTGCATAAACTCCAAGTTCTTTTCTCAGTCTTAAAAGTCCGCTTTCAGGTCTTTCAGAAGGGTTAAGCTTGTCCCATTTCGGTCCTCCAACTGCTGCAAGAAGAACTGCGTCAGAATTTTTGCAGAGTTTAAGGGTTTCAGGTGGCAGAGGATTATCTTTTTTATCTATGGCTGAACCGCCTATCAGGGCGTGGAAAAGTTCAAATCTGATATCAAATTTTTCTTCTGCAGCTTTTAATACCTGCAAACCTCCATCCATAACTTCAGGACCTATTCCGTCACCAGAGAGAATAGCGATTTTATATGATAAATCTCTTCTCATATCTTTAATTTTGATTCTATACTTATTCTTCTTTTTAGAGAATATTCTTTTGGACAGGCGGGACGCCTGTCCTGCCACAAACGGACAACAATTTCTCAGTAAGTTCAGTCACTTCTTCTTTCTTACCCACTTCATCAACCCTCCTGCTTTGATGATTCCCTGAACAAATTTTGGAAAACCTTGAGAGTTATAAGTTTTTCCTTTTGTCAAATTTCTGATTATTCCTCTATCTAAATCTACTTCCATTTTATCAAAACTATCTGCTTCCTCAGCAGCTTCAGCACATTCAAGGATTGACAGCCCTGTGTTTATTGAGTTCCTGTAGAATATCCTTGCGAATGATTTTGCTATTACACAGGAAACTCCTGCTGCCTTTATTGCAATTGGTGCATGCTCTCTTGAAGAACCACATCCAAAGTTTTTTTCTGCAACGATTATGTCTCCGGATTTTACCTTTGTGACAAAATCTTTATCAATGTCTTCCATGCAGTGCTTTGCAAGCTCTTTTGGGTCAGATGTGTTAAGATATCTTGCAGGAATGATTTCATCAGTATTAACATCATCACCGTATTTAAAAACATTGCCTTTAAGCTTCATTCTTGATCCTTGAATCCTCGAACCCTTTTTCTAACTATTTTCCTACTACTTCCTCAGGGCTTGCTATTCTGCCCTTGACTGCAGAGGCTGCTGCTACTGCAGGACTTGCCAGATATATCTCACTTTTCACATGTCCCATTCTTCCAACAAAATTTCTGTTTGTTGTTGCCACAGCCCTTTCTCCTTCTGCAAGTATACCCATATGCCCTCCAAGGCAGGGTCCGCAGGTTGGCGTGCTTACAACTGCTTCTGCATCAATGAAAATATCAATAATGCCCATTTTCATAGCCTCTTTGTATATTTCCTGTGTTGCAGGGAATATTAAGAGCCTCACATTGGGATTCACTTTTTTGCCTTTAAGGATTTTTGCTGCTTCAATCAGGTCTGTAATTCTTCCGTTTGTGCATGAGCCGATTATTACCTGGTCAATTTTTATCTTTCCGGCTTCACTCACAGGTTTTGTATTTTCCGGAGAATGGGGAAAAGCCACCTGTGGTTCAATTTTGGTACAGTTGAACTCAAGTATCTCTTCGCAAGAGGCGTCTTTGTCGCTGTTATAAATTTTATACTTTCTCTTTGCTCTTTTCTTCACATATCTCAGGGTTTCTGCATCAGGAGCGATTATTCCGTTCTTTGCGCCTGCTTCAATTGCCATATTGCATATTGTAAGCCTGTTATCCATATTGAGGCTTTTGATTGCTTCACCACAGAATTCCATTGCCCTGTAATTTGCTCCATCAACTCCTATTTTTCCTATTGTGTAGAGAATCAAATCTTTGCCTGATACCCATTTATTGAGTTTTCCGAAAAAAATAAATTTTATTGTTTGCGGAACTTTAAGCCACACCTTTCCTATTATCATTGCTGCTGCAAGGTCAGTGCTTCCGATTCCTGTGGAAAATGCACCAAGCGCCCCGTAGGTGCAGGTGTGTGAGTCAGCGCCAATAACAAGGTCTCCTGGCAGAACAATTCCCTTTTCTGGCAAAAGGGCATGCTCGATTCCCATTCTCCCGACTTCAAAATAGTTTGTTATCCTGTGCTTCAGGGAAAAATCTCTCAGCTTTTTGCACTGTGTTGCAGACTCAATATCCTTGTTTGGAGCAAAGTGGTCAGGAACAAAGACAATTTTATTTCTGTCAAAGACTTTCTTTGCTCCGGACTTTTCAAAAAGATTGATGGAGATTGGAGCTGTTATGTCATTTCCAAGAAGGATATCTGTTTTACAGTTTACTATCTCGCCCGGCTGTACTTTTTTTTTATCGGCGTGAGACGCAAGTATCTTTTCAGTTATAGTCATTCCCATGTTAGTTCCTTTGAAAATCAAATCCCCCTATCCCCCCTTTGCTAAAGGAGGGAATTAAGGGGGATTTTACTACCTTTTCTAAAGAGGGGTCAAGGGGGAATCCTCAAACCCTTCTATCAGAATCCTTAAATACCTTTCTTCTCCTTATCTTTGGACAAAAATTTATTAAGGGCGTTTAAATATCCTTTGGCGCTTGCAAAAATAACATCAGTGCTTGCAGCTTTTCCTGTTACCACTTTGTCACCGAACTTTACTTTCACAAGAGCTTCACCCACAGCCTCTCTTCCTGCTGATACGGAGCGAATCGAATAGTCAAGAAACTTTCCTTTTATCTTTGTTATCTTGTCAATTGCAACGCATGATGCATCAACAGGACCGTCGCCAATAGCAGATTCCTGAAAAATTTTGTTGCCTTTCTTTATCTTCACTGTAGCAGTTGAGGAGATTTTGTCTCCGCTAATTGCCTGAAGTCCTACGAGCTGGAATATCTCAGGGACGGTTCTTATCTCATCATCAATAATCGCCTCAAGGTCTTCATTGAAAATCACTTTTTTCTTATCTGCCAGTTCAGTGAATATGGTATAAGCCTTATCAATTTCTTCTTTTGTCATCTCATATCCAAGTTCCTTGTATCTTCTCGCCAGTGCATGCCTTCCTGAGTGTTTACCCAGAACGAGATTTGTTTCCTTGACGCCAACAAGCTTTGGCGTCATTATCTCATAGGTCAGAGATTTTTTTAACATGCCATGCTGATGGATTCCTGCTTCGTGTGCAAAAGCATTTTTCCCGACAACTGCTTTGTTAACCTGCACATGAAGCCCGGTTAATCTTGAAAACAGACGGCTTGAGTTGTAAATCTCAGTAGTTTTTATGTTTGTTTTAAACGGGAGAATGTCTTTTCTTGTGTAAATTCCCATTACAATTTCTTCAATAGATGCATTTCCCGCTCTTTCACCAATTCCGTTCACAGTACACTCAACCTGCCTTGCTCCGTTTTCAATTGCAGCAATTGAGTTTGCAACTGCCAGCCCAAGGTCATTATGGCAGTGAACGCTTATAACTGCCCTGTCTATGTTTGAAACCTTTTCTTTCAGATACCTGATTAATTCTCCAAACTCTGTTGGCATTGCATATCCGACTGTATCAGGAATATTTACTGTGTTTGCTCCTGCATCTATTGCCGCTTCAATTACTTCAGCAAGAAAATTCCTGTTACTTCTGGATGCATCTTCTGCTGAGAATTCCACGTCTTCAGTGTACTTTTTCGCAAGTTTTACAGACTTTACTGCATCGCTCAGAACCTCGCCTTTTGATTTTTCAAGCTTGTACTTCATATGGATGTCAGATGTTGCAATAAAAGTGTGTATTCTCGGCTTTTTAGCAAACTTCAATGCCTTCCACGCAATATCTATATCCTCTTTCTTCGCCCTTGCAAGCCCTGTAATGACAGGACCTCTCACTGATTTTGCTATTTCCCTTACTGCTTCAAAGTCTCCCGGAGAAGCAATAGGGAAGCCTGCTTCGATAATATCAACTTTTAGTTTTGCAAGTTGCTTTGCCATCTGGAGCTTTTCTTTTATATTCAGACTTGCCCCCGGAGACTGTTCCCCGTCTCTCAGAGTAGTATCAAAAATTTTAATTATTTCAATCTTCACGCGTCACCCCTTTTTTTCTTCTTCTGAAGATTGCTTTTTCTGCCTCCAGTCCTTCTTTTGCTGAAGTCAATCTCTTTACAAACAGATAAGTGCCTTCACAAAGACCAAAGGCAGCATAACTCCATGATATCAAAAAAACCATTATTTGCGGTTTCATTATTATTATAAATATAAAAAGTATTAACCCAAGCACTACATTAAAAGGCTTTCTTTTTTTAATATCAAATTCCTTAAGGCTTCTGAACTTAATTGTGCTTACCATCAGGAAAGCCAGAACATATACAACCACTACAGAGATTATTGCCCTGTATCGTAAAAAACCTTTAAGAGAGTCCCAGTAGCTGAAATAGAAGATTATAAGAGTTGCAATGACTCCTGCTGCTGCCGGAATTGGAAGTCCTGTGAAATATCTGCTTTTTCCCTCTGAAGCCTGCGTGTTGAAGCGGGCAAGCCTTAAGGCGCCGCATATTACAAAGAGTAAAGCTGCAAGCCATCCAATCTTCCCATAGGGCCTTAAAGCCCAGCAGTACACAAGAAGCCCTGGTGCAATTCCAAAGCTTATAAGGTCAGCAAGAGAGTCAAACTCCAAGCCAAACCTGCTTGTTGATTTCATAATCCTTGCAATCCTTCCGTCCAAGCCATCAAAGAGTATTCCAAAAATAATTGCATATGCAGATGAAATAAAAGCATTCTTTGCTCTTTCTATATCTCCTACTGAGTGGAGGGTTATTCCGTTTATGACTGACACAATGGAGTAGAAACCACATATGGCATTTCCTGTTGTACACAGGCTTGGCAATATATAAATTCCCTTTTTCATTTTAAAACTCCTATGATGGTTTTACCTGCTTTTACCGTTTCTCCTAACCTGATTTTCGTTTCAATCTCTCCGGGGATAAACATATCAGCTCTTGAGCCAAAGCAGATAAGCCCGAGCTTTTCTCCTGCTCTTACCTTCTGTTTTTCTGAAATCCGGCAAATGATTCTTCTTGCAATTATTCCGGCTATCTGTTTAACGACTATTTTTCTTCTGCCTGTATCTATAATTATAGAATTCTGTTCGTTGTCAAGAGATGCTTTATCTTTAAAGGCAGAAATAAATTTGCCTTTGTTGTAATTAATCTTTTCAACAGTTCCTGTAACCGGAACACGGTTTACATGGACATTGAAAAGAGACATAAAAATACTTATTTTTGTTACATTTTCTTTAAGATACCTGTTTTCATAAATCTTTTCAAGTTTTATTATCTTTCCGTCAGCAGGTGCAATTATCAGATTTTCCCCTTCAGGTGCTATTCTCACAGGATCCCTGAAGAAGAAAACCAAAAAGAAGGTTATAAGAAAGATAATAACTAAAGCAACATAATTTCTGCTGAAAATCAGGAGCAGAACAAATGCGGCTACAAAGGGGATAATGAAAAAAAAGCCTTCTTTTGCTATTGGGGAATGCATGTTACTTCAGAAAAATTCTTTATAAAAAGGTTTAACAGTTTATAAAAATCAAATTCCCCTAACCCCCTTTTTTTGAAGGGAGAAATTGGGGGATTATCGTGTTTTTAAAACTGAATGCTATTCACTGAATACTATTTACTTATTTACCGGCTTGCCTATCCAGCTCATCATCTTCCGGAGCTCTTTCCCAACTTTTTCTATCAAGTGTTCAGAGCCTTTTCTGGCAAGGGCATTAAAGACAGGCCTGTTTGCCTGGTTTTCAAGTATCCATTCCCGCGCAAATTCTCCGCTCTGGATTTCTAACAAAATCTTTTTCATTTCTTTCCTTGTTTCATCAGTGATTATTCTTGGACCTCTTGTCAAATCTCCGTATTCTGCAGTGTTGCTTATTGAGTAGCGCATATTTGCAATACCGCCCTCATATATAAGGTCAACTATGAGTTTTAATTCGTGAAGGCATTCAAAATACGCAATTTCAGGCTGGTAACCTGCTTCAATCAGAGTCTCAAAACCTGCCATTATAAGAGATGTGGCTCCTCCGCATAGAACTGCCTGCTCGCCAAAGAGATCTGTTTCAGTTTCTTCCTTAAATGTTGTTTCTATGATTCCTGCTCTTGCAGCGCCTATTCCTCTTGCATATGCCAAGGCAGTCTTTTTTGCATTTTTGGAAGCATCCTGATACACGGCAATCAGCGCAGGAACTCCTCTTCCTTCTGTGTAAAGTCTTCTTACAAGATGTCCCGGACCTTTTGGAGCAACCATTATTACGTCAATATCAGCAGGAGGCACAATCTGCCCGTAATGGATATTAAAACCATGGGAGAAGACAAGAACTTTACCTTTCCTGAGATTTCCCTTAATGAAATTTTTATATACAGCTCCCTGATGTTCATCAGGTACAAGCATCTGGATTATGTCTCCGGTTTTTGCGGCTTCCCCTGTGGTCATGACCTTCATTCCGTCTTTCTTGGCTTTTTCCCATTGCGGAGAACCCTCTATTTCGCTGACTACAACATTGAGTCCGCTATCCTTAAGATTCTGAGCCTGAGCATGTCCCTGGCTTCCATATCCGATTACAGAAATTGTTTTGTTTTTTAGCATCTTCATATCTGCATTTTTTTCATAATAGATCTTTGCCATGTTTCCTCCTAAAAAATTAATTTAATTTTTTATTTTTCCTTTTTAACTCCTCTGCTCATTGCAACACTTCCGGTCCTTGCTATTTCTTTTATTCCAATGGGTTTCAAAAGACCGATGATTGCATCAATTTTTTCATTGTCTCCTGTAACCTCAATTACATAGCTTTTGGGGCTTACATCTATAATTTTTCCGCGGAAAATATCCACTATCTCCATCATTTCAGTTCTGCTTTTGGAGTCAGCATTGACTTTGATTAAAACAAGCTCCCTTTCAACATAGCTTTCCTCAGAAAGATCTGTGACCTTAATAACATCTATCAGACGGCGTAACTGCTTAATAACCTGCTCTATTATCTGGTCGTCGCCTTTTGTTACGATTGTCATCCTTGATACTGAAGGGTCAGCTGTCTCGCCAACAGAAAGAGACTCTATGTTAAAGCCTCGGCTTGAAAAGAGCCCTGAGACCCTTGCGAGGACTCCAAATTTATTTTCTACAAGAATTGATATTGTGTGTCTCATAAATTAACTAATAACTTATGACTAATAAGTTATTTTCATTCAGTCAATCATCATTTCCTTTATTGACGCCCCAGCGGGTACCATTGGATATACCTTCTCGTCACGGTCAACCCTGAAATCTATAACAACAGTTCTGTCAGTTTCAAGGGCTTTTTTTATAACATCCTCAACTTCCTCTTCTTTTGTTGCACGAAGCCCAACAGCTCCAAAACTTTCTGCAAGCTTCACAAAATCCGGATTTCCGTGAAGGTCAGTTGCATAGTATCTGTTTTTGTAGAAAAGACTCTGCCACTGCCTTACCATTCCGTATGAACAGTTATTGAGTATAACAACTTTTACCTGAAGTCCGTAATGTACAGCAGTTGCAAGTTCCTGCATATTCATCTGAAAACTTCCATCACCGGTTATGTTTATTACTGTCTTTTTTGGCTGCGCCAGCTTTGCGCCTACTGATGCAGGAAGTCCAAACCCCATTGTTCCGAGTCCTCCTGATGAGAGAAAAGTCCTCGGTTCATCAAACTTGAAATACTGGGCAGACCACATCTGATGCTGTCCAACATCTGTACAAACTATTGCTTTCCCTTTGGTAAGCTCATAGAGCTTTTCAACTACAAACTGTGGTTTGATTAATTCATTTTTTTTATTATATTTCAATGGATGAGTTTTTTTCCACCCGTTAATTTCCTCAAACCATTCCTTTCTGTCAGGAAACTCTTTCAGACTTTCTTTCAGTTTGCTGTTCAATTCCTTTAATACTTCTTTTGCATCGCCAACAATTGGAATGTCAACCCTGACATTTTTGCTTATTGCTGAGGGGTCAATATCTATGTGGACTATCCTGGCATCAGTTGCAAACTTATCAACCCTGCCTGTTACCCTGTCATCAAACCTTGCTCCAACAGCAATTACCAAATCAGCATGGCTTATTGCCATATTTGCCCAGTAGTGCCCGTGCATCCCGAGCATTCCGAGAAATAGTTTATGTGAACCCGGGAATCCTCCCAGTCCCATCAGGGTATTGGCAACAGGAATTTGGGTTGCTTCTGCAAAGGAAAGGAGCTCTTTTGACGCTCCGGACAAAATAACTCCTCCTCCTGCATAAATTATAGGCCGCTTGCTCAGTTCTACTGCATCCAGTATTTTTTCAATCTGACCCGGATGACCGTGTATATTTGGATTATATCCTCTTATTTCAACATTTGAAGGGTATTTGAATTCTGCTTTTCCTGAAATGATATCTTTTGGCAAATCTATAAGAACAGGACCGGGCCTTCCTGTTGAAGCGACATAGAAGGCTTCTTTTATTGTCTTTGCAAGTTCCGAGACATCATTCACAAGGTAGTTATGCTTTGTTATTGTTCTTGTAACACCGACTATATCAGCTTCCTGAAAGGCATCATCTCCTATCATTGTGGTTGGTACTTGTCCTGTAAAGGCAACCATTGGAATAGAATCCATATAAGCTGTTGCGATACCGGTTACAATATTTGTTGCACCCGGTCCTGATGTTACAAGGCAGACTCCTGTTTTTCCTGATGCCCTTGCATATCCGTCTGCTGCATGTGCAGCAGCCTGTTCATGCCTTGTGAGAATGAATTTTATTGATGAATCATAGAGACTGTCATACACATCACAGAGCACAGCCCCCGGAAGGCCAAAAATATACTCGACGTCTTCCTTAACAAGACTCTCAATAAGTATTTCTGCACCACTTAATTTTTTCATCTTTTGTTTTTCAGCCTTAGTTAGTTATCAGCTGTTAGCTATCAGCGTTCAGCTTAATAAAGGGATTGCTTCGGTCATTTTGCTCCCTCGCAATGACATTATGACACAGCCTGATTGCTGGCATTCGCGAAGCAATATTTTTCTTATCTTAATCATTTCTTCTATCATTCCATTATTGCCCCTGTATTTGCAGAGCGAACGCATTTTGCATACCTTGCAAGGTAACCGGTTTTAATCTTTGGCTCCCTGAGTTTCATTTTCTCTTTTCTTTTATTAATCTCTCTATCAGAGAGCCTGAGATGGAGATTTCTTTTAGGAATGTCAATCTCAATGATATCTCCGTTTTTAACAATTCCGATTGTGCCCTTTTCCATTGCTTCAGGGGAAATATGTCCTATGCACGGTCCTCTTGTCCCGCCTGAAAATCTTCCGTCAGTAATAAGGGCAACTTTGTCGCCAAGACCCATTCCTATAAGTGAAGCAGTTGGAAGAAGCATTTCCCTCATTCCGGGACCACCCTTTGGTCCCTCATACCTTATGACAACAACATTGCCTAGTTTTATTTTTCTTCCAAGAATCGCCTTTATGGCATCTTCTTCAGAATCAAAAACCATTGCAGTACCTGTAAATTTCATACATTTTTTATCAACTGCCCCCTGCTTTACAACTGCGCCGTCTGGTGCAAGATTCCCTTTGAGGACGGCAATTCCGCCTTCCTTGTGGTATGGGCGGTCAAGGGGGCGTATCACATCATCATCAAAAACCACTGCTTCAGATGCGATTTTAATTATTGATTTGCCGGAGACAGTCGGGTTGTCAGAGAGCCTCTCTTTCAGTCTTGAGAGCACAGCCGGTATTCCGCCTGCATATTCAAGGTCTTCCATATAATGGTTTCCTGCCGGCTCAAGGCAGCAGATATGCGGAGATTCAGATCCAAGCCTGTCAAAAATCTCAAGGTCTATTTTAACTCCTGCTTCATGCGCTATTGCAAGAATATGAAGAACTGTATTTGTTGAACCACCAAGGGCAAGGTCAATTCTTACGGCATTTTCAAAGGCTTTTCTTGTCAGAATTTTTCTTGGTGTAATTCCTTTTTTTACAAGCGCAATGATTCTTTCCCCGCTTTCATAAGCCAGTCTTCTTTTTTTTGACTGCCCTGCAAGGGCACAGGCAGTTCCCGGAAGAGACATACCGAGAGTTTCAGTAACACATGCCATTGTGTTGGCAGTATAAAGACCCTGGCAGGAGCCCGGACCAGGACAGGCTTCAATCTCAAGCCTGTGAAGCTGGTCAACAGAGATTTCACCACTCTGGCATCTTCCAACTCCTTCAAAGGTATCCCTTACAAGGGAGAGCCTTTTTTTTGCATTTATTCTGCCTGTAATCATTGGACCTGCTGTAAGTAGTATTGAAGGAATATTCAGCCGTGCTGCTGCCATTAACATTCCCGGAGTTATCTTGTCGCAGTTTGTAAGGAGAACCAGCCCGTCAAGGGAATGGGCTTTTGTAACAGCTTCAATCATATCTGCTATTAATTCCCTTGAAGGAAGGGAATAACTCATTCCCTCATGCCCCATTGCAATTCCGTCACAAATGCCCGGGACACAGAAGATGAAAGAATAACCTCCTCCTGAATGCACTCCTTTTTCAATAAATCTTTCAAGGTCCCTCATTCCGATATGACCGGGTATCAAATCAGTAAAGCTTGAAACAATTCCAATGAATGGTTTTTTTAATGCAGAGGGATGAACACCGGTAGCGTGGAGCAGTGCCCTGTGCGGCGCCCTCTCAATTCCTTTTTTTATCCTGTCGCTTCTCATAATACAGTTTTTTCCCTTTGAAATTTGCAACAAAAGGATTCAAGGATTCAGCTTATCAAGCGGCTTTGTAAACCTTAATCTCTGTTATGCCCTGCTGGTTTCTAATTTCCTTTTAAACTCATTGAGAATGGATTCCATTCTATCCTTTCCCTGCAGCTTGAGTTTTTTAATTCTGTTTATTTCTATGGTCTCTTCAGGAGACGGATATCTGATTTTATCAAGTTCCCTGAGTTGTTCCTCGTACTCTTTGTGAGATTTTTCAAGATTTCTGTACTCCTCGTTCTGTGACTTTAAAGTTTTTATAAGCGATTCTATGTCCTCCATATCTTTGACTCCTTATAAAAAATACTATCTAAGAGGTAAAGGTTTAATAGCTTGTAAAAATAATAATGGATTTTCTCTTATCACAAGGTAACAAAGGGAAGATAAAATTTCAAGAATAAAACAAGAATAAAAATAATAACATTTACAACCCTGCTAAGGGTTTATACATAAGTATTGCATCTTCACCTGTTTCAGAGTAATATTTTTTTCTAATTCCATAAACTTCAAAGCCTAATTTTTTGTACAGGCTTTGGGCTGGCAGGTTGGACATTCTTACTTCAAGAAATACCTCTTTTGACCCGAGCGCCCTGATTTTATTTAGAGAAAATCTCATCAGCTTTTCACCTATCCCTCTTTTAAGGTATTCAGGGTTTGTTGCAATATTTGCAATCTGCGCTTCTTCCCCAAGATACCAGAATACAATATAACCGAGTATGGTTTTAACCTCTGCATCCTTCGTCCTTACAATATAATTAAACGAAATTCCCTTTCTTTCAAGCTCAGCAATAAACATCGTTCTGGTCCATGGTGAAGGGAAAGATGTTTTTTCTATATCAAGGACTTCATCCATGTCATCATAGGTCATCTCGGAGAATTCTAAGCTGTTGCTCGTAATGACATTCAAGAGCTTTTCAATGCTTTCTTTTTAGAGTCAACTCTGCATCAGAGGGTCTCAGATAAATTGGTCTTACTGAAGATAAATCCTTTGGATAATCGTCATTTATAAGCTTCCTGTATCCGATTCCTGCAACTGTTGAAGCTGTTGGCAGACTCTGAGCCTGAGAGACAAAAACAGCCTTTTTCTTTAAAATCTGTCTTACCCTTTCTCCATAAACTTCAATTCCATTCCCTAAAAAAACAGTTTTAGTCTTTATATTTCTGCACATCTCTTCCACACTTCCTACAGTTTCTTCCTTTAACTGTAATAAATTGCCGTCTTTATCCCTTTTATAAAGGGCAAAATATACTTCTTTTTTTCTTGCATCAAGAAAAGGGCATATTACAGAATCAAAATCCGCTACTTTTTCAGCTAAAGCCATCAGGGTCGGAACTCCTATCAGAGGGATATTTGCTGAAAAGGCAATACCCTTTGCAGTGCTGATAGCTATTCGCAGGGCTGTGAACGAGCCTGGTCCAACGGAAACAGCTACACCATTTAAATCCTTAAAGGCAAGTTGCAGTGAGCCCATCAGACTGATTATTGCCGGCATAAGCTTTTCAGAGTGTGTAGCGTCAGTGTTGAGAGTGAGTTCTCCAAGAAGCCCCTCATTCCCAAATACGGCACAACTTCCTGTCTTTGTCGATGCCTCAATTGCAAGAATGTTCATGGTTTCTTTCTTGGTATTCAGAGATTAAGTTCAAATGTCAAAATTCAGGAGTCAAAGGTGAAAGCCAAAATAAACTCAATGTAAAAAAGCAGGGTTGAAAAACCCCGCTTTGTATGATTACTTAACTGATAACCAGATTTTTTGCAACAGCTTATTCTTTCATGTTCTTTCAAAGGTGTGTTTCTACATTCTGAATACCCTGTGCGGAAGCACGGGGATGAAAGGTTGCAGGGAATCTCTCTCATTCGTAGAGGTATTAGGTATATAAAATATGTTTCACCTTTCATACAAAGTTGTTTGACTTTTTGGGATTTTATTATATTATCAAAAACAAAAAACTATATATTCCATTATGCGACATTTTAAAAAATCAGTAAGGGTGATAACAATCTAACCTTTCATCTGTGACCTTTTAAATAAGGAGTTGTTATGTCAAAAGATTTTAAAATCAGGTTCTGGGGAGTCAGGGGGAGTATATGTACTCCCGGGGAAACAACATTAAAGTACGGTGGCAATACTCCTTGCGTGGAAGTGAGATGCGGAAATGAGATTTATATTTTTGATGCCGGAAGCGGCCTGAGGATGCTTGGGAAGAAAATCGTGAAAGAACCGGTTAAAGAAATAAATTTTCTTTTTTCACATTTTCACTGGGACCATATTCATGGGTTTCCTTTCTTCTTGCCTGCATACAGCAGGAAATTTGTTATCAATATGTATGGCGAGTCAAAGCTTTCCTATTCCTTTGAACAATTATTTTCAGGGCAGGTAATATTCCCTTATTTTCCTGTTTCCCTCAACCAGATGGACTCCAAAATCAACTTCATTGAAATCAGAAGGGATGGTGTAATAGATAAAGGGGATGTTAAAATAAGGATTGGCCAGCTAAATCATCCCGGAGGATGCCTCGGATACAGAGTTGAATATAATGGAAAATCATTTGTATATGCAACAGATACAGAACATTATAACTGCATAGACCCATTAGTTTTAAAAATTGCAAAAAATGCTGATGTGATGGTTTATGACTGCAACTATACAGATGAGGAATATTCAGGTGCAAAGGGTTTTCCCAGAACAGGATGGGGCCATTCCACATGGACTCAGGGGTTAAAGCTTGTAAAGGAAGCAGGGGTGAAAAAATTTATTTTATTCCATCATGACCCTGACCACGATGATGATTTTATTAATATGCTTGAGAAAAAGGCTCAGGCTGAATTTAAAGAGTCTTATGCTGCCTATGAGGGAATGGAGATAGAGCTTTAAAAATTCAAAAATAAAGAGTTTGAAGATAGGATTGAGCAAGTTTTTGGAACTAAAAACCAAACCAATGCAGAGTTTTTCTGAAACAGAGCATAACAGGCTTCAGGAAGAAATTAAGCTTCTTTCACACAATCTTAAAGAGCTGAACCAAATAGGCGTGGCTCTTTCATCTGAACATGACCACGATAAGTTGCTTGAGATGATACTTCAAAAGAGCAGGGAGATTGCATCCTCTGACGCCGGGTCTCTTTATCTTGCTGAAGAGAGCGAGGAGGGCGGAAAGGTTTTGCGTTTTAAACTTGCTCAGAATGACTCCATACAGGCTGAGGCTTTTAAGGAATTCACAGTTCCTATTGACAGAAAAAGCCTTGCCGGTTTTGTTGCAGAAACAGGAGAGATATTAACCCTTGATGATGCATATCAGATTCCAAATGGAAAAGAATATTCTTTTAACAGCAACTTTGATGAAAGGTTTGGATACAGGACAAAATCCCTTTTAGTTCTTCCAATGCAAAATAATCTCTCGGAGATAATTGGAGTTCTGCAGCTAATTAACAGGAAGAAATCAAAGAAAACAAAGCTTACTCCTGATAGTGTAGAGGAAAACGTAGTTCCTTTTGACCAGAAATCAATCGAGCTTGTAAGCTCCCTTGCAAGTCAGGCAGCAGTCTGCATTGAAAATAACCTTCTTTGCAAGAATATTGAAAGGCTTTTTGAGGGTTTTGTGACTGCTTCTGTAACAGCAATTGAGCAGAGAGACCCTACAACCTCGGGTCACTCAGCCAGGGTTTCAATCATGACTGTGGGGATGGCAGAGCTTGTTGACAGGGCAGACAGAGGAAAGTTCAGGGATATTAAATTTACCAGAGAACAGATAAAAGAGATAAGATATGCGGCAGTTCTTCATGATTTTGGCAAAGTAGGGGTCAGGGAGAATGTGCTTGTAAAGGCTAAGAAGCTCTATCCTTTTGAGATGGAGCTTATAAGAAGCAGGTTTGATTTTATAAAAAAGAGCATAGAGAATGAATTTCTCAGTAAAAAACTTGAATATCTTCAGTTTCATCAGGGTGAAAGCTGCAAAGAGGTGTTTGAGCAAATAGATTTTGAGCTGGCTGAAAATTTAAAAGAAGCAGAACTGTGTTTCCAGAGCATCAGACAGGCAAATGAACCCACAATAATACCAGAAGGAAGGTTTGATGAAGTACTTGAGATTGCAAGGAAAACATACAGGGATATGGAAGGAGCTGTGTCACCATATCTTTTCTCAAATGAGATAAAAAATTTATTAACAAGGAAAGGGAGTCTCAATGAGCAGGAGCGTCTTGAAATAGAATCACACGTAACACATACATTTAATTTTCTTAGTAAAATTCCATGGACAAAAACTCTGAAAAATGTACCGTCAATAGCATATGCCCATCACGAGAAACTGAATGGTGAGGGGTATCCGTTGAGACTTACTTCTCCCAGCATCCCAATCCAGTCAAAAATGATGACCGTTTCTGATATTTTTGATGCTCTTACAGCTTTTGACAGGCCTTATAAAAAAGCAGCAGATTTTGAAAGAGCCCTTGATATCCTGAAACTTGAGGCGAAAGATAATCATCTTGATGGTGCCCTTGTTGAGATGTTTATTGAGGGGAAGATATATAATCTGATGCGGGAATATAAGGGATAGAAGCTTTAAGTCTGAGGCAAGGCATTTTCTTGCCTCATACTTTTTAGATTATTTAAATCTGGTAATCCTGAAACAGCACTCATTGTCGCCTGAAGGCATATGCTTTACCCTCTGCCATTTTGCTACCTTATATTTCTCGCCCATTACACAATCCATGTCACAGATTGCCTCACAAGGGTCGCTCATCTTATATTTTTTAGTGGCTTCGAAATGAGGGCATACTTCTAAATGCTCGTACCAGACAGGCTCGCCATTTTCTTCTTTTTTATCAACCCATATCTTCCACCCAAAAGTAGGAAATATATTTACTTCAGCCATCATAATATCTCCAACATCTTTGCCTTTAAACTGGGCTGACCTTTTCTGGAAATTTACTTCAAAAATTTTTTCATATATCTCTTTTCCCTTGTCCTTTCCATAAAGTTCAATCAGGCTTTGAAGAAGCTGGGGAAGTTTCAGAGCATATTTGTCAATCAGCATCTCTCTTTGCTTTTCCCAAGGGATTTCTTTACCTTTTTCGATGGTCATGGGCTAACTCCTTCTTAAAAATTGATTACAAAGATTTCAAAAAAGATTACAGAGATTTTATAAGAGATTACGCAGATTGTTGCTCTGGTCTTTTATCTGTGTAATAATTTTTCAGTCTTTCCACTCTCTGATTTTGAAAATACATTCCTTTTTTTCATCACCCATTCTTGAAAGAACTTCCCATTTTCCTCTTTTGTCTCTTATGGCAAGTTCTACATCATAGTCGCAGAGAAAATCGCAGGGGATTTCACTTAATCCCATCTTTTTTGTCAGTTCAAGGAACGGACATTTTGTAAGATGTTCATAAAACACTTCTTCGCCGTTTTCCTGTTTCTGCTCTATCCAGAGCTGGAATCCGAGCACGGGAAAACTTACAAGCTCTCTTTTCATTAATTCTGCTACCGGGAGTTTTCCGCCAGGAAAATTTTTTCTGATTCTTTTTATTCCCTCATCATAGAGCTTTTTAAAAACTTCTTTGCCTTTTTCCCCGCCAAGAATCTTTTTTAAATCAAGATAGAGATTTATTTTTTCAGAAGCCAACTGGCTTGCCAGTTTTTCCTTCTGAACTTCAATTGGTATCTGCTCAGGTGTTGGCAATTTCATAATCTTATCTCCTTGAAATTATAGTTTATAGTTTGCAAAAATTTGTTTTATGGAATTTTCTTGAATTAGTTAGCACACGGTTTATGTCTTGTCAAATTTTTTAATAAAGAGAGAAAGGAAAATGCAGTAAGCCAGATTCCATTGCTCGGGGATATTCCTTATCTTGGTTATTTCTTCAGGGCAAATAAGGTTAAGAAAAGCAGGCATTCTTATTTTTTATAAGAGGGTTTTAAACGGCTATAACCTCTTTTATTTCAGGAACCTCTTCTTTCAACCTTCTTTCAACGCCCATTTTCAGGGTCATTTGAGAGCTTGGACATCCGGCACAAGCCCCGAGAAACCTTACTGTTACTATTCCGTCCTTAACATCAACAAGCTCCAAATCTCCTCCATCAGCCCTCAGGGCAGGTTTAATAATATTAATGGCTCTTTCCACCTGTTCTCTCATTTCAGTAGCTCCCTGTTAAATTTATCATAAATTATTTTAGTGTTTATATTTATATAAAATTTAATGGTAAAAAAAATATTTGTCAAAATAATTATTTATATTCTCAGGGATTGTTTTTGTTTCAAAGAATCAAGTAGGAAGAATAATATGAAAGCGGAAACAAGATTAAGCAGGACTTGAGCAGAAAGAAAATATGTTATTCCCAATATAGAATCAAGGGTTAATTGCAAAGTTCCCCTGTAAATGAATGCAATGGTCCACTGAAAAAGAGTTGAGGCTGTTACAAGAAGGGCTTGGGCAGGAATATTCTCAAGGAGCACAAAGTTTTTAATATTTTCAGCAAGCAAGCCCACAATCATTAATGAGAAAGTGTTGGAACCAATGGCTCCTCCTGAAAAGATATCAAGGAGCATCCCTGATATAAAGCCATAAACGATACCTCTGGATGATTCAAAGAAAAGACTTGCGTAAATGGTTAATGAGAGAAAAATATCAGGTTTTATGTTTGTGTGTAAAAGCGACGGAAAGATATTGGTTTGAAGAAGGATTGCAAGAAACAGTAAAACAGAAAATATAAGAGCCATAGTTCACTGCCCCGAGTTTTTCTTTAGCTGCTCAATTTCAAGTTGATGGGGATTTTCAAGAATCAGTAGTTCTTCCAGATGCGACAAGTCTGCAATCGGAGCTACATCAGCATTCAGAAAAAAACCAGAGGAATCTTTTTCAACTCTTAGTATTTTCCCGAGAGGAAATCCTCCTGGGAAAACACCCCCAAGTCCTGAAGATAATACAATGTCGCCTGTTTTTACATCAGCGTTGTAATCAAGATATTTCAGCTTGCAGGGATTTCCGCCCTGAAAAACACACCTGTCTCTTGTTCTCTGTATGATGGCATCTACAGAAGAGTTTGGATGGGTAATAAGATAAACCATGGAGAGGGATTTTGAAACTTTTACAACCTTGCCAACAATCCCTTCAGGCAAAACAGCCACCATATTTTTTACAACACCGCTTTTTGTTCCCTTGTCAATAAAAACTGTCTCTGACTCACTTGATGCTCCCCTGAAAATAACTGAAGCCCCTGAACTCCTTATTTCTGTGTTTCTCTTGAATGAAAGAAATTCTTTGAGCGTCTGGTTCTCTTTTCTTAACTCTTCAAATGAGTATTTCAGTTTTTCCAAATCTTTCAGCTTTTTGCGAAGGATTAAATTATCGCTTTCAGTATCTACAAGAAAGATATAACCGTACCAGTACCCTTCTATCTCTTTTGTTATTTCAGTGATTACCTTTTCTACGGGGGAGAAGATGCTGAGGGCAGAAAAATAGATGTCAGTGGTGTTAAGGAGGAAAAAAATCCCGTATATCAGGAGTGAAAAAGGCAGAATTATTTTATTTCTGTGCTTACGTAAAAATTCAAGCATTAGGATTCAGGGTTTAGTTCTGAAGTGCAACCTTTTTTAAGAGGTCAAGAGAATCCAGCGCTCTTCCTGTTCCGAGGACTACCGCAGAAAGGGGGTCCTGAGCCATTTTTATTGGAAGCCCGGTTTCTTCCTTTAAAAGAATATCAAGTCCTGAGAGCAGGGAACCTCCTCCTGCAAGGATAATTCCTCTGTCCACAATATCTGCTGCAAGCTCAGGAGGTGTTCTTTCAAGCGCGATTCTCACAGTATCAATTATTGTATATATTGGTTCTGCAAGGGAACTTTTTATTTCTTCATCTGTTATGGAGATTGTCTTAGGAATACCGGCTATTAAATCCCTTCCTTTTACTTCAATTGTTTTCCTTTCCTCCATCGGATAAGCAGAACCGATAGCTATTTTTATCTGTTCAGCGGTTCTTTCACCGATCAACAGGTTATGCTTGCGTTTTATGTAGGAGACAATGGCTTCATCCATCTCGTCTCCTCCAACCCTGACTGACTTGCAGTAAACAATTCCAGAAAGAGATATTACAGCTACTTCAGTAGTTCCTCCTCCTATATCTACAATCATATTTCCCGAAGGTTCTTCAATGGGCATTCCGGCTCCTATTGCAGCTGCCATCGGTTCTTCTATCAGATAGACCTCTCTTGCTCCTGCCTGCTTGGCTGAATCCCGGACTGCCCTTTTTTCTACCTGTGTTATCCCTGACGGAACTCCTATGATTATTCTTGGCCTGACAAGTGTATTTCTGTTGTGCACCTTTCTTATGAAATATTTAAGCATAGCTTCAGTCAAATCAAAATTAGCAATTACTCCGTCTTTCATAGGTCTGACAGCTATGATGTTTCCGGGAGTCCTTCCCAGCATCTCTTTGGCTTCTCTCCCGACAGAAAGAACACGGTTTGTATTTTTATTTATTGCAACAACTGAGGGTTCGCTTAAAACTATTCCTTTTCCCTTTACATATACCAGGGTATTTGCAGTTCCAAGGTCTATAGCCAAATCATTGGAAAACTTTCCTATAAGATAATTAAGAATCATTTTCACCTCTTCACGATTTTATCTTTCGATGATATAAGTTTGAATTTTAAAGCTTGCATTCAATAAAAAAAGTTTTTCATAGCTTTCAGGCTTAACCTGAAGCTGCTCAGTATATAACAGGTAAGGAGAATTATCAATCTGATAAAGAAATTTTGTCAACTCTTCAGCAGTTACTCCTTCAAGAGAAAATTTTACAGATACTTCCTCATAGCTGCCAATTTTGTTAAAATAAGGTTTCAGGTTTTGCATCTTGCCATTAAGCTTCAGTGTTTCAATCTGACTGAGAATATATGAGGCAAGGTTAAAGCTTTTGTCCGGAAGCCTTCCTTTGAAGGCTGAAAGTCTTGAGTTAAGCTTTTCGTATTCTTTCTTTATTGCTTCTATCTTTTTTACGCTATCAAGATTATTCCTGAATTTTTTTTCGTTCTGGGCAAGGGGTTTAAAGAGCGAGACAGAAAATATCCAGTACAGAAAAATAATAACAAGAAAAGATGTTATTCCTGACAGAAGATAAATGTCTCTTTTTGAAAGCTTGTCAAGTTTTAATAGTTTTAATAATTCCATTGTCAGAGATTCAGATTATATTTAATTTAAATTAATATCCAGAGTGAATTCAGCAATGTTTTGAATCTGGTTCATCTGGATATTGCTTATCTTTATATCTTTAAAAAGAGAAGATGATTTCAGAATCTTTTCCAGTTTGTCCACGGATTCAAGGTTGTCGGCTTCTCCTCTTATCTCAAGCTTTTTTTCCCTGAAAGAGAAATCAAGTATTTTAACCTTGAAATCCTTTGGGATGATTGTACTTAGTTCTCTCATTACTTCAAGAGGAGTAGATTTTATTTCCATTACCTGCCGGAACTTTTCGAACTCCTCATTGATTTTCCCTATCTGTTGTTCAGCCTGAGCTGCGGCGTTGACTACTTTGCCTGAGGGTACCATTTCGTGGTAAACAGAGGCTATTTTGTCCTCTAATTCTTTATTCTTTGTTTTTTTCTGGAACAGGTCAAAAGCCAAATTAAATATGCTTAGAATTATGATGGCAGCTGCAAGAGCGCTGGCATATTTAATGTTTGTTTTTATCCTTTTATCAATAAATTTAAAAACATATTCTTCCCTGCGCAGATTTATTCTTTTGAGCTTGTCGTCAGTTTCGAGGTTTGTAAGCCCAAATGCAATAGGGAATACTGAATAGTTCAGATGTGACAGATTCCCGTTTTTTTGGGTATCAGAGGATAACTTTGGTATTAGTAATTGAATTTCAGCATTTAAACGGTTATGCAAAAAAGTGCCGATGCCTTTAATGCAGGAAGTTCCTCCGCTTAAATAGATTTTATCTATTGAATATTTGCTCTTTCTTGCAAGAAAAGAGTTTAGTGAATAGGATATTTCTGATGCAATTTTTTCAAATGCTTTTAAAATGACCTGAGTGGCTTCTGACGGCTCTGCTGCAGTAATGTCAACATCAGGGTCTTTTTTCAGATTTTCTGCTTCTTCAAAAGAGGCTTTAAAGTGCTCTCTGAGTTTTTCTGTCAGAAAGTTTCCTGCTTTTGGTATGGTTCTGTTATAGAGAAAATTCCCGTCCCTGAAAATATTGATGACAGTGTTTTTGGCTCCAATCTCAATATGGCATATTACTCCGTAAAGGCTTCCAAGCGAAGACTTCAAAGCACTCAATATTGGAAAAGAATCAATGGTTACGAGCTTTGGTTCAATTCCTGCAGCATTCAGAACTGAAAGGTGGTTTGATATGTTGCGTTTATGGACACAAAAAGCAGTTACCGTTGAGCCTCCTGAGTCACCTCCGTTGCTTAAAAAGTCAACCAGTGTTTCATCAGTGGGAAAGGGGAGCGACTGCTCAATCTCAAATTTTATTATCTGTCTGATTTTTGCAGCATCTTTAAATGGGAGGGTTGCCTCTCTCACCATTGCAAATTTAGACGGAATAGATGATATATATTCGTCAGAGACCAGGAGATTTTGCTCAATTGCATCTTTCAGAATCTTGGGAATATCTACTTCCTGTTTTGGAAGTCCCGGGTCTGCTGTTTCATCAGTTTCTAAATGAGGGATAGGTTTTTCAATAAATTTTGCAGTGGATATTCCTCTTAAGCTTTTTGAAAGCTGTACAAGCTTGATTGAACTTGAGCCTATGTCTATTCCTAATATTTTTTTAGGCACTTTAAGGTATCCTTTTGATAATATTTTTCCTGTTTTGTCTTGTTTGTTTTGGCAAGAAAATCAGTCATATTTTTAATCTTTTCACTATGCTAAGAAATAGCAGTGAAGTCAAGCTAAAAATAGGGGCTGTCGGTTTCTTTATACTTGACAAAACTTGTCATATATATTTTAAAATCTATCCATGAAGATTTCATCAAAAGGATATTACGCTATAAAAGCTTTACTTGACATAGCAGTTAATTTTACAGGAAAACATATCCCTCTGTCTACTATTTCTGAAAGGCAGCATATCCCTCTTAATTACCTTGAACAGCTTTTTGTGAGACTGCGGAGGGCAAAGATAGTTCAAAGCATGAGGGGACCAAAAGGGGGGTATAGGCTTCTTAAAACCTCTAAGGAGATTTCAATCAAGTCTGTCATAAAGGCGCTTGATATCTCTATGGCTCCTGTTTTCTGCGTTGATGAGGACCATGCTGAAAAAGCCTGTGAGCATCTGAGCGGTTGCATTTCCTATATTCTATGGAAAAAAGTAGGAATACAGATAACACAGCTTCTAGAGTCAATAACCATTGCAGATTTGATTGCTGAGGGAGGAAAGACAAAAACAAAAGGGGTTCTTGACCACGATTACATATTTTATATCTGATATTTAAGAAATATTTTTTGATTACAGAGATTTTTTTAAAAGATTCCGGAGATTTTGAAAATCACAGTAATCTGAATTTAATCTTTGTAATCTTGTAATAAAGGAGTAACAAAATTGAAGAAAGTCTATTACTTTGACTATAACGCAACAACTCCGGTGCATTCTGAAGTTCTTGAGGCAATGATGCCGTTTTTCAAAGAGAGTTATGGAAATCCGTCAAGCGTACATACCTTTGGAAGAGAGACAAGGGCAGCAGTTGACAGTGCAAGGGAAATGGTTGCTAAAATTCTTGGAGCAGATGCTTCTGAAATAGTTTTTACCAGTTGTGGTTCTGAATCCAATAATTTAGTTTTAAAAGGGCTTGTATCTTTTCACTGCAAAGCAAAAAATCATATCATAACTTCCTGCATAGAACATCCTGCAATATTGAGCACATGCAGTTTTTTAGAGGAATCAGGATACAGAATCACATATCTGCCAGTGAATGAAAATGGAAGGATAAATCTGTCAGAACTCAAAGAGGCAATTACTGACCAGACCCTGATAATATCCATTATGCATGGAAATAATGAAATAGGTGTAATCCAGCCAATTTCAGAGATAGGGGGGATTGCAGGAAAAAACGGAGTTTTTTTTCATACAGATGCTGTTCAGACAGTAGGGAAAATACCAATAGATGTTAACAAAATAAACGTTGACTTCCTTTCACTTTCTGCACACAAGTTTTATGGTCCAAAAGGCGCAGGTGCGTTGTATGTAAGAAGAGGAATAGATATGCATCCTCTGATTCACGGAGGCCATCAGGAGAAAAGCAGAAGAGCAGGAACTGAAAATGTTGCCGGGATAGTTGGTCTTGGAAAGGCTTGTGAAATCGCAATGAGAGATATGGACGAGGAATTCAGGCACCTTGTGAGCCTTAAGGAGAAATTCTGCAAAGGATTAATGGAAAAAATCCCAAAAATAAGAATCAACTGTTCTTATGAGAACTGCATGCCAAATACCCTTAATGTAGGGTTTCTTGCAATAGAAGGGGAATCTCTTCTCATAAACCTTGACCTGAAGGGAATAGCAGTATCAACAGGCTCTGCCTGTTCGTCAGGTTCTGTCGAACCATCTCATGTTCTGAGAGCAATTGGTGTTCCTGTTGGATATATTCAGGGTTCTTTGAGATTCAGCTTCGGGCGTTTTACAACTTCAGAGGATATAGATTATCTTCTGGAAATTTTACCTCCGATTGTTGAAAAACTCAGAAGCATGTCTCCATTGTGGTATGGGTGATATTTAATTTTTTCTCAGATAAAATCTTCTGGTTTTTTAAATCCAAAAAGTATACTATCCCCTGATGATATGGTGTGAAATCCTTCCTGAAAAGGACAATAGAAATGCCACAAGGCAAAGGCTTCTTCTACTGGTTTGACAAGTTTTGCAAGGGTGTCCTTATTTTCTGCGGGCTGTTTTTCTCTATAGTTGCAGGAGCTGCCGGCGGAGTTGTTGGAGCATATCTCAGGGACCTTCCAGCAATTGAAAAGCTTAAGGTTTATGAACCAGAAAAGGTTGCAAGGCTTTATGATGACAGAGGAGAAGTTTTTGCAGAGTATTTTGTTCAGAGAAGGATATTGATTCCTCTTGATCAGGTTCCAAGGGATCTCATTAACGCTCTTCTTGCAATAGAGGATAACAACTTTTACAGCCATTTCGGAGTTGACTGGAGAGGAATAGCAAGAGCTGCAATTGTTAATTTCGCATCAGGGAAGATAAGAGAGGGCGGAAGCACAATTACTCAGCAGCTTTCAAAAGTTCTTTTCCTTAATCCAGAGAAAACACTTGAAAGAAAAGTTAAAGAGGCTTTAGTCGCGCTGCAGCTTGAAAAAAAATATACAAAAAATGAGATTTTAGAACTCTACCTGAACCAGATTTATTTTGGAAGCGGCGCTTACGGGGTTGAATCAGCAGCACTTACCTATTGTGGAAAGCATGCAAAGGATTTGAATACTGCAGAATGCGCTCTTATAGCAGGGCTTCCGAGACTTCCAACTTTTTATTCTCCATTCAATAATTATGATATAGCAAAAAGAAGAAGGGACATTGTTCTGTCAAGGATGGCTGACCTTGGATATATTTCCCGCCAGAAAGCGCAGGAGTTTTCAAAAACTCCGCTAAATATCAAAAAAGAAAAAAGATGGGAAAGCAAAGCGCCATATTTTTCAGAATATATAAGACAGTACATTGAGAATACTTACGGAGCAGAGTTTCTCTACAAGAAGGGGATTAAGGTCTATACTCCGCTGAATCTTAAGATGCAAAATGCTGCTAAAAAAGCGTTTGAGAAGGGTTTGATGGAGATATCAAGGATAAAGAGGTTTAAAACCGTTCCTCCTGAACTGAGGGATATGATACTTGAGGAATATTCAAAGCCTGACGTTTTTGAAAAGGATAAACTTTATTACGGAGAAGTAACTGAGACAAAAAACGATTATTTCCTTGTTAAAGTCGGTGAGTTTTACGGAGAGGTAAAAAAGGGGCAGTGGGAATGGACAGGTGCAGGTTCTGTCCGAGAAATTGTTAGAAAAGGTGATGTTGTCGGGCTGAGCCTTTTTGAAATAAGAAAGGGAGGAGAAATTTTATTTAATCTTGAAAACCATGTTGAGATTCAGGGTGCTGTTGTTGCCATACAGCCAAGCACCGGATACATCAGGGCAATGGTTGGTGGTTTGAATTTCAATTTCAGCAAATTCAACAGGGCTGTGCAGGCTAAAAGGCAGCCGGGGTCAGCATTCAAGCCTTTTATATATACAACAGCTATTGAAAACGGGTTTACTCCTTCAAGCATAATAATGGATACCCCTGTTTCTTTCAGAGGAGCAGACGGGAAAACCTGGACTCCTGGAAATTATGATGAGAAATTCAAAGGTCCGACAACACTGAGAACTGCGCTTGAGGAATCACGCAACGTGGTTGCCATAAAGCTCGTTGACAAGATTGGTGTTGGCAAGGTTATTTCAACTGCAAGGAAAATGGGAATTGAAAGCACTCTTGAGCCATATCTCTCATTAGCCCTGGGTCCTTCTGTTGTATCTCTTCTTGAGATAACATCTGCTTATGGAGTTCTTGCAAACCAGGGACTCAGGACTTTGCCCATAAGCATTTTAAAGATAGAAGATTCAGAAGGGATGACAATAGAGGAGAATTATCCAAAAGTGCAGGAGGTTTTGAAGCCTGAGGTTGCCTATGTTATGACAACCCTGATGCGGTGGGTTGTTGAGAGAGGAACGGGAAAGAGGGTGAGCGAACTCAAGATGCCTGTTGCAGGAAAGACCGGAACAACAAATGACTTCAGGGATGCCTGGTTTGTCGGTTTTTTACCTGATATGGCTGCAGGGGTATTTGTAGGATATGATGACAACAGGGAAATAGGCTACAAGGAGACAGGAGGAAAGATAGCAGCGCCAATATGGAGTGATTTTATTGGTGCCTGCTTTAAGCCTGAGGATGTAAAAGATTTTTCTGTGCCTGAAGGGGTGGTGTTTGTTACAGTTGACGCTGACAGCGGGAAGCCAGTGAGCAAAGATTCTCAGAACGGGCTTGTGCAGGCTTTTATTAAAGGGACAGAACCCGGGACAGGAGCAGAGGAGGTTTCAGGAGGCGGGAGCGAGACAGCAGCCAAACCTGAGAGTCTGCTGGATGAAGGACTGTAAAAGATAGGCAAAAGGCAAAAGTTATGAGTTAGAATGAAGTGAATAGTATTTAGCTGTAGCTGCAGAGCCTTGCTCTGCCTTTAAAAATTAAAAACTTAAAACTTTCTACGAAGGACTAACAATAAAAAATTATGAGCAAAAAACGGGTTATAATCTTTAGCAATGGCAGGATTGGAGATGTAAACTTTTACAGGAAGATTATTAAAAAAAATGACCTGATTATCTGTGCCGATGGTGGTCTGAAGTTTGCAAAAAAGCTCGGATTGAAACCTGATGCTTTAATTGGAGATTTTGATTCATTAAAGGAAAAAGAAATTCTTGAAGCTGAAAGAAGAGGAGCAAGGATTTTAAAATTCACTCCTGAAAAGGATAAAACAGATACACAGCTTGCCCTTGAATATGCCATTTCATCGGGTGCAAAAGAGATAATAATGCTTGGTTCTCTTGGCGGAAGAATTGACCATCTGCTTGCAAATCTGCATCTTTTGAAATTGGGAACTGAAAAAGGTGTTGAAATCAGAGTTGTTGATGAGAATAATGAAATAAGGCTTATAGACAGTGCAATAACTTTCAAAACAAAAAGAGGCGAAACATTGTCTCTCCTTCCTTTTAGTGATAAAGTTACAGGAATCTACACTGAAGGGCTGAAATACAGCCTTGAAAACGGGACAATGGTTTCAGGCAATCCCTATGGTGTGAGCAATGTAGCAGTTTCTTCAAAAGTTAGAATAAAAATCCGCTCAGGACTGTTGATGATGATTAGAAATCTCAAACTCTAATTACTTTCCTGTGGATAGGAATAAGTAACAGTAAATGAATCGTGGGGGTCGTAGGTTTCAAGGTATGGTTTCCCGCCAAGGGTTAGCCATCCGTGGCCATCAAGCCTGTCATTGTTTTTCTTGACTCCAAAGTTCATCACAACTTTCAACCCTGCTTTGTTCAGAAGATAATAAAGCACAAGCGATCTTTTAAGACATGTTGGGCGAAAAATTGAAAATCTTCCATACAGGACTAAAGTGGTTGCATCCACTATCCTGTCAATTTCTTCCTCTGAAAAATTATCTTTCTTTTTTTGGGGAGTGAGTATTTTCATTAGTTTTGGAAGGGATGAGATTTTTACCATAACTGGAAGGACTATTGTAAGAAGAAGTATTTTTAGCAGCAGAGTTATACGGGGGAAAATATTTCTTCCCTTTTTCTGAAAAACAGCCATAAAAAATTTTTTCTTCTCTCTAAAAACCAGGAGGACAGCCGTCTCGGCTGTCCGTAGTTTAATTCTTTGGACAGGCGAGACGGCTGTCCTACCAAAATTAAGTTAGCTATCTTTAGACCACGGGCTCTCTGGAAAGTCTTTCAGCCAGTCAAGCTTTCCAAAATATTTTGTGCAATAAAAGCATGGGAACTTATCGAGGTTCGAGATATCCTTTTTTTCAATCCTGCTGATTCTGTCTTTCTGAAACTTTGCTATGCGGTCCACAAGCTTTTTGTGAGCTTCAAAAATTGACATTTCCCTGAGATTCCCAATAATATCAACTTCGTTATCAGAGCCTGAATATCCTGAAAGCTGGCAGCAAAAAACTATATTGCCCCTGTAATCAACAGTCAGGGATGACATCTGAAGGGTGCGGCACTGAAACATCAGCTCAGGAACATCAAACCCCGGAGAGAGGAATACGCCGATTGTCATCATTTTTGCAATGTTCAATACTTCTTTTACAACTTTTTTCTGCTCTGACGGAGACGGGACTAAGCCTGATTTCATGTTTTGAGGAGTTGGCTGGATAAAGGCGTAATAAAGCCTTTCAGCATTCAGCTTTGATGCAAAGACTGCCATCTCCTCAAGTTGCTTTATATTTAAAGAGCAGACTGTCATCTGGAGATTAAAAGGAATTTTTTTGTGGAAGCATATGCTTATTGCCTGAAGGATTCTTTTGTATGAACCTTTGCCTCTGATTTCATCATGTGTTTCCTCTCTCGGGCTGTCAACGCTGAATGAAAGACCTTTTAACCATTTGAGTCCGTATTTCTCAAGGACATGAAATATTTCCTTAAAATTCCATCCGTTTGTTACCATATGGTATGTTAGCCCGCTTTCAGTGACCATTTTTATAATTTCTCCAAGATGCGGGTGTATTGATGGCTCACCGCCGGTAAAGGCAATATGCTTTATTCCGTAGGTTTTTACATCCTCAAGAAGCTTTGGGAAGAGTTCAACCTGGAAATCCTCTCTTGGCTTGGATTTGTCTCTCAGGCAGTGAAGGCAGGACAGATTACACCTGTTTGTGAGCTCCACTCCTATTTCAGAAAGAAAATACATTTCATCTGCCATCTATTTCTCCTCTATGTTACACAGAATTTTTTCAATCACTTTATCAGAATTGAGTATGAGGTCTTTACCGCTGAGTAATTGAAAGGCACGGCATTGTTTTGAAAGGGTGGTCAGGGTGTCAAGATGCTCTCCGGCAACTTTTTTGTCTATCATCACAAGAAGGCTGTTTGGAATCATCTTTGCGAGGCATTGGGCTGAAGACAGGGGTATCAGCCTGCTTTCAGCTTCTCTGACAATCTGGGGGAATATTATGACATTCGGTTTTGATTTAAGGATAAAGCTGTCAGGATAAAATATTGCAGGGTCAAATGACCTTTTTGGTCCTTTGCCGTATTTTAAAGCATGCTTCACTTCTGATAATTCCTTGAAATTCTGGGAAATTGAAGGGTCGATATGGAAGTCTCCGGGAATAGGATGGGCAATAACTTTTTTTTTGAATTTCTGAAGGAGTATTGCATCGTCTGAAAGATAACAGAATCCCTTTCTTACAAGGGCAAGTGAAATTGTAGTTTTTCCAACACCGCCATTGCCGGGAATAAGGATTGATGTGCTGTTTTTTTCAACTCCGGATGAATGGATGTAATACAACCCATTATATCTGAGCATTTCAACGAGAATTATGTAAAAGAAAATATGAGAAAAGAATCTTCCGGAGTTTATGGTTTCTTCTGAAATATATCCTTTAGAGGTTCCTTTTTCAGGTTGTGAAAATACCAGAGATTTTCCGTCAGAGTAGAAATAATTTTTTCCCTTTCTGTAACAGCAAAGCCTGTCAAACATGAACAGCGGTTTTCCTTCTAAAACAACATCTGCTTTCTTCCCGAGGATTTTTTTTGATGATGAAAGGGTTAAAGAAATCTTTGGTTTTTCAACATCTTTTTTTGCAGCAAAAAAATTTATTACAGAATCAATCCGGTTCAGAATTTTTCCGCTATCAGATTTTATTGTGATGCTTTTACTATAAATAGAGTAGTGTTTTTCTTCCATATGACAGCCCTGATACGATTTATATTTTGCTTCAACTTCTTTTTTTTTGCACCCTTGTAATGCATTAGGATTTTATTTGCAAATTCCGGAGGGTTTCATAGAGGCAATGTAATTAACTTTATTCAGGTTTATTGCCGGATGAGGATTTAACTGTTACAAGCCCGTTATCCTCAAATTCTTTTACCAGTTTTGTAACACTGCCCAATGCCTTTTCTGGTGCTACTTCAAACAGCTTGCAGATGTTTTCTGCAATTGAGTTAATCTTTCTGGTTCCGTTTATGAGATTCCAGATTTGCAAGGCTACCTCATTAAGCCCATAATAACATTTTGTCTCCAGGTCAAGAAGCACAGCTTCATTATCAAGCTCTGTGCATAAAATTGAAGGGTTTTTTTCAACTATTGATTCATTATTTAACATAATTATTTCTTCTTATTTCCTTTTTTATTGTCTCAAAATATCTAAAATTATTAAATATGTCAAATAAATTTAATAACAATAAAAAATATTAAGATTGCGAAGGATGTTGCGAGCAAAGAGAGGAATCTCAGAAAACATCTTAATCATTTATCATGTTTAAAAAAGACCGGCAACTTCCTCAATCCAGTGGGAGACTTTTATTTTTGAACCATGGCGCAGCAAACCTCCCTGAAGCTGCATTATGCAGCCGGGGCAGGAGGTGAGGACCTTTGATGAATTGCTGCTGATTACTCTTTCTGATTTAATATCATTTATCTCAAGGCTGAGCCTGTAATTTTCCAGACTGAAGGTACCTCCAAACCCGCAGCAGCTTGAGGCTTCTTCCATTTCAGTAAA
>MGDH01000001.1:79426-108728 GCA_001790855.1 Candidatus Schekmanbacteria bacterium RIFCSPLOWO2_02_FULL_38_14
CCCCTGCGATTTTTTCAGGTGGCACGGGTCGTGGTATGTGACTCTTTGCTGATTCCCTGAGATGGGAAGCTTTCTGCTTAAATCCTGTTTGCCGAATTCAATAATGAATTCTGAAATATCAAATATTTTCTTTTTTATTTCATTCCATCGTGAAAACTTTTCATTATTCTGGTTTTTAAAGTGGTAATCATAGATTTTTTTGAATGCTGTCCCACAGGTTGCGCAGGCGACAACGATTGCATCAAACTGCGTTTTGGAGAATTCATTCAGGTTTGCTTCAGCCAATTTTTTTGAAGCTACAATATCTCCTGATGCAAAAGCAGGGAATCCGCAGCAATTTTTCTCCTTAGGAAAGATTATAGTGCAGTTCATTTTCTTTAAGATACCAACTGCAGATTCACCTATGTTTGGATAAACAAAATTAATCATACAACCGGGAAAGAAAAACACCTTTGGCTTTTTTGTATCACCCTGAAGCGGTTGCCTGTATCTATCAGAGAATGGTTTTCTGACAAGTCCGGGGATGAATCTTCCTCTTTCAAGGAAAAATGAAAAACGGTAATAGAGCCCACTGCTTTCAGTAATTTTTTTCAGAAACAAAGGGTCAAGGATTCTGAGCAGACTAAAAATAATTTTTTTTTGAGTCTCCTTTGAAGAAAGGATACTTAAGGCTATTTTCTTTTTAAAGGGGATTCCCCTGTTCTTCAAAACCTCATGGCGGGCAAATGGTATAAGTTGCTCAACCTCTATCTTGGCAGCACAGGTTTCCTTGCAGGAAAGGCAGAGAACGCACTGAGACATTACTTCTGCAAACCTTTCAGTAACTTCTATTTCTCCGTCAATCAGGGATTGGATAAGGGCAAATTTCCCTCTTGCAACCCCATGCTCTCTTTTTAGCTGCAGGAAAACAGGGCATGCTGACTGACACGCTCCGCATTTTACGCAGGATGAAAGCTCTTTTTTCAGGCTCTCTGTATTTTCCATAAAATTCTACTTTTTTTGTATAAAATAGTTATTAAAAGGTTGTTGAAAAAGTGCCTGTTCGGTGTCATTGCCTGCCTACCGCAGGCAGGCGCTTCGCTCGCAATGACAATGCTGTGAATTTTTTAACACCCTGTTAAAATTTAGTTTTTACCTAAACCCTCAAGCTTTTCCTATTTTTCAAGGCATACGATCTTTTTCCTGTCAACAATCACTTCCCTGCTGCCATCTTCATATTCGAGGGTTAATGTGGGTTCAAGCACTATGAAATCCTGGTGAAAACTTGTTCTCACCTTTCCTCCAAAGGATTTGTTGTCTCCAAAGGCGATGTGGATTGTTCCGGATATTTTTTCGGCTTCAAGAATGTTGTCGATTCTTGAAGCCATGTAATTTGTTCCGATTCCAAGCTCTGCAATGGTTTTGTTAAGAGGGTTTTCATCAAGCTTATTCCTCAGGCTCAAAGCATATTCTGAAACGCCCCGAACAAGGAATATTTTTCCATTTTTTATTTCAAAAACAATCGGACTTGAGAGTTTTTCTGTTGGTGCCCATTCAATCACAAGCATTCCGTCAGCAGTATCTTCAACAGGCGCAATAAAGGCTTCTCCTGCGGGAAGATTTCCGAAATCCCCATTGTTTTTTAAAATTCCTGTGTCAGAAAACCCGTCTCTTCCTTTTAATCCGAGCGTAATATTGGTTCCGTTTGGAGATGTAATCATAGCTTTATGCGCCTGAGTAAGCTTATATGCTATCAGTTTTGTTCTTTTAGCGACAATCTCCCAGTCAACATCCATTGAAGTGAGAAACATTGAAGGGTCAAATAGTGGAAGGCTTGCAAACCTTGCTCCTGTCAACCCTGTTAAGAAGTCCCGGAATTTTGTATGGCTTACAGAAAAATTTGCCATTGCAATTACAACATCCACTGCGTCATTTTTGTTTTCAATTATTAATTCTTCAGCTTCTTTAAGATCTTTTTCTTCCTCTCTTTTATTTATGAATTTTAACAGCAATCCGCTGTCCCGCAACTCTGCATATATCTTTTTACCAAATGCTTCTTCCCATATAAACTCGGGAGGTTCTGCGCCGTGAGACAATGTTGCATCGTAACTTATAAAAGTTGTACTGGTTATTTCTGAACCAGCTTCAAAGGTCTTTTTTGCGGTCTGCAAGAGTTCTTCCCGTCTTTTTCTTTCCCGCATTGATATTTTTTCGCTTTCTTTTATACAGTCCGAAAAAACAAGAACTCTTTCTCCTTTTCTGACTCCAAGGTTTATATGATATAAATTTTTAATAGCATTTACCAAATCTTTTTCTTTCATCAATACCCCTTGTTTCTTATTCTTTTAGAAACGATTAAATGAAAACCCAGAACTATAAATTAACAACTTGACTTGATATCACTAATCATTTCTAACTTACAACGAGATAATAAAAATTTAAAGCTTGTCTGATTCTATTATTTATTCAGGAATTATCAAGCCAAGAAATCATATTTTAGCGAGCTAATCAATTGACAGAAAAAAATATTTCTACTATATAGAGATATATCTTATGATTAAGGATAATGAGAATAATTGGCGGTATTAAGGGCAGTCAGAGGATAAAGTCTTCAAAAAGCAGAAGCCTCAGGCCAACAATGGACAGGGTGAGGGAGACTGTTTTTAATATTCTCGGCAACAGGGTTTCAAATGCTTCATTTTTAGACCTCTTTGCAGGAACAGGAAGCGTTGGCATAGAAGCCCTGAGCAGAGGGGCAAGAGAGGTTGTTTTTGTTGAAAAAGAATTCAGAACAGCTAAAATTCTCAGAGAGAATCTTGAGAGACTTGGTTTGGAAAAAGAGGGAATCATTCTGAAAATGGATTTCTCTAAAGCAATCGAAGCCATTAACAGGGATGGAAAACAATTTGACATAATTTACATTGACCCTCCATATGCTTCAGGATTGTGCGGAGAATCATTGAAGTTGCTGGCTGATTTTGATATTATCAACCAAGACGGTCTTATTCTGGCAGAACATTTTTTTAAAGATAAATTACATGAAATGTTTGGAGGGCTTAAGCTAGCCCGTATAAAGAAAATAGGAGACACCAGTATTTCAATTTTCAAGAAAGAGATGAACTGAAATGCCATCTAAAAAAATAGCTGTATATCCCGGCTCATTTGACCCCATAACAAATGGCCATAAAGACATAATTGAAAGAGGACTTGCAATATTTGATGAGGTGATAGTTGCCATTGCAAGGAATTCAGCAAAGAAAGCCCTGTTTGCTCTTAAAGAGAGAGAGAAGATGATTAAGGAAACAATGGAAGGCAGTAAAGGGATAAAGGTGGATATATTTGACGGATTGCTTGTTGATTATGTGAAAAAAGTTGGCGCGGGGGCGGTAATCAGAGGCTTGAGGGCTGTGTCTGATTTTGAATACGAGTTTCAGATGGCTATAACAAACAGGAAACTCGGGAAAAAGGTGGAAACAGTATTTCTTATGTCAACAGAGAAATATTCTTACCTGAGTTCAGGAATTGTCAAAGAGGTTGCTTCTTATGGAGGGAGCATTTCAGGAATGGTTCCTGAAGTTGTTATAAAGGCATTAAAAAAGAAATTTGCAAAAAAGAAACTGAGTCAGGAGATTAAAGATGGATTCTAATTGCATTTTTTGCAAGATAATAAAGGGTGAAATCAAGGGTGAGATTGTTTACTCGGATGACCTTGTAATAGGGATAAAAGATATTAATCCTCAGGCACCAGTTCACATACTGCTTATTCCAAAAAAACATATTCCAACTGCTCAAGAGCTTACAGAGGAGGACAGAGATATACTTAAAAACATATTTCTGGCTGCAAAAAAGATTGCCATTGATAAGAACATAGGAGAATCTGGGTATCGGGTTGTTATGAACTGCAATGCCGGTGCAGGGCAGTCAGTTTTTCATATTCATTTCCATCTTCTTGGAGGCAGAAAAATGGAATGGCCGCCGGGATAAGGAAATTTCAGCTTGCTGTCATTGCAAGCGAAGAGAAGCAATCTCGTTTATGTATACTGTATAACTATGAAACAGGAAATAGTTTTACACCACTTAGAGGAATTGGCAGAAAGGCTTTCAGTTGAAATAAGCTATGAAGACCTTAAAAAAGAGGGAATCTCTTTTAAGGGCGGTTCATGCAAGATTAAAGGGAAAGAAAGAATAATTATCAGCAGAAATCTTACAGCTGCAGAAAAGGTTGATATTCTTGCTATTGAGCTTTCAAGGTATGATATTGAAAGTGTCTATATCCCGCCTGCTGTGAAGGAATTGTTGGTTTCTAAAAAATAAGGGATGAACTGTTGCGGACCAAAATTTTAATTTTTGATTATGTTTATCAAGGATATTTTATTCCATAGAACCGTTATTAATAAAAGAAGGCTATCTGCAGTAGCGATAGTTCTGTTGCTTCTTTTCTCTCCTGTTTCGTGTTCCTTGAAAGGGGCAGTCAAGAAGTGCTCATTCAAGGCCGATAAGATAACAATCAGGGATTTAACCAATGACGGGTTCAAGGCAGTAGTAACTTTTAAAATAAAAAATCCAAACTGGATTGGCTTGACTGTTGAGCAGCTCGAATATTCCATACTCGTTAACGATAAAGAGCTTGGCTCAGGAAAGACTGAAAGCAGAATTTCAATACCCGGAAGAGGTAAGACCACTGTAGATGTTTCTGTGGATGTCAAGCTGACAGAGATATCAGGGTCATTATTTAAAATATTTCTTGCAGGAAAAATGGAATATCAGGTTAAGGGAAAAGCGGTTTTTTCAACTCTTTTGGGGAATGTTGAATACCCATTTGATTTGATAAAAAAGATTAAACCATTTAAAAAAAATGGAGTTTCTTGATTTCTTAGACATTTTATATTATGAACCTTTTTAATTATTCCGATAGGTTTAGATATGTGAAGAGTTAAAGGCTTGAAAAAAATATAAGAAAAAAAAGTGAAGCTGAAAATGTCCTTGACAAATCAATGATAATAAAATATTTTTACAAAGTACAAAGTAAAATGATTAAACCAAAAGCGAGAATATATATGCGTTTTAAATCTATCATATTCTATCTTATAATATTTTTAATCCTGTTTTTCACAGAATTTCCTTATGAATGTCAGAGTTTTACTGCCAATGTTGATATAGGGACAGGATCAATCGTTTTTAACCCTACTATTTCAGGTACTGTGATAGTCGGTGGTGCAGGTTTATCCGGTGTTACGGTTTCGGATGGGACGAGGTCCGCTATAACAGGTGCAGATGGTACTTATACGATTACAGGTGTTCCGGTTGGTACTTATACTGTAACACCATCTAAGACAGGTTATAGTTTTTCACCTTCATCAAGTTTACAAACAGTATCCGGCGCAAATGTTACCGGAGTTGACTTTACAGCAACATTAATTACCTATTCTATTTCAGGCACTGTGACAGTAGGTGGTGCAGGTTTATCCGGTGTTACGGTTTCGGATGGGACGAGGTCCGCTATGACAGGTGCAGATGGTACTTATACGATTGCAAGTGTTCCGCTAAATAGTTATACTATAATACCATCTAAAACAAGTTATAGTTTTACACCTTCATCAAGTTTACAAACAGTATCCAGCGCTAATGTTACCGGGGTTAATTTTACAGCAACGTTGATTACTGAGCCAACTTATACTATTTCAGGCACTGTGACAGTAGGTGGTGCAGGTTTATCCGGTGTTATAGTTTCGGATGGGACGAGGTCTACATTTACAGATGCAAACGGTAATTATACCATTATTAATGTTTCTGCCGGTACTTATACTGTGGCACCATCTAAGACAGGTTATACTTTTACACCTTCATCAAGTTTACAAACAGTATCCGGCGCTAATGTTACCGGGGTTAATTTTACAGCAACATTAATTACCTATTCTATTTCAGGCACTGTGATAGTAGGTGGTACAGGTTTATCCGGTGTTACGGTTTCGGATGGGACAAGGTCTGCTATGACAGGCGCAAATGGTACTTACACAATTGCAGGTGTTCCGCCTGCTAGTTATGCTGTAACGCCATCTAAGACAGGTTATACTTTTACACCTTCATCAAGTTCACAAACAGTATCCGGCGCTAATGTTACCGGGGTTAATTTTACAGCAATTTCAACAACAACAACAACAACAACAACAACAACAACAACAACAACAACAACAACAACAACAACAACAACAACAACAACAACAACAACAACAACAACAACAACAACAACAACAACAACTACTACTACTACTACTACTACTACTACTACGACTACAACTGAGGCACCGACAACAACGACCTCAACAACTTTTTCAACTACGACAACAACGACCTCAACAACAACTACTACGACTACTACTATAATATGCAGCAATACGATTCCTGAAATTTCACAAGTCAACCCAAGCAAGGGTCGTTATGGAAGCAATATAACAATTACTGGAAAAAATTTCTGCGATGCAGAAGGTCTTGTAGTTTTCGTGAAGTTTGGAACAGACGACATTGAGGCACCTGTCTTAGACTGGAAAGATGAGAGCATTGAAATCTCTGTGCCATGGGGATGTAAACCAGGAATAAATAAAATTAAGGTAATTACCGCCTTTGAAAATGAAAGTAATTTATATCCTTTCAAATTCATAAAACTGTTACCAAAAATTAATAAGATATTTCCTAAAAAAGGAAGATTTGATTCAGAAATTGAGATTAGCGGAATAAATTTTGGTGAAGAAAATGAAAATAGCTTAGTGCTGTTTAATCAGGTTGAGGCTGGTATTCTTTCCTGGGATGTTGAAAACATTGTTGTTGAAGTACCTGAGATGGTGGTTGGAAAAAACGGAAGAGTTGTTTCAGTTAAAGTAAAGACTACGTATGGGAGTAGTAATGTTAAGAAGTTTAAAGTATTGCCGACTCAAGGTAAATAGTAAAAACCCACTTGCTATTGCATTTTTAATATAGAATATTTCTAATCTCCATTTTCATCCTCTACTATTCTTGCAATTGATACAACCTTTGCACTGATTTCCATATCAATGAGACGTACGCCCTGAGTGTTTCTTCCTATTACACGGAGTCCTTTTACTTCTGTTCTTATCACCTTTCCATCTGAAGTTATCATCATTACATCATCGTTGTCATGGACCTGCATAACTCCTACTACCTTGCCATTCCTGTCACTCGTTTTAATTGTTATGATTCCTTTTCCACCTCTCCCCTGACATCGGTATTCATCAAGCTCGGTTCTTTTCCCATAGCCGTTTTCAGTGACAGTCAGAATGGTTGCCCCCTCGCTAAGCACCTCCATTCCTACAACCTCGTCCTTTTCTTCAAGCGAAACCCCTGTCACTCCCCTTGCACCTCTTCCTGTAGGCCTTACATTATCTTCCTTAAACCTTATGGAATTTCCGTCTTTCATTGCTAACAGAATATCCTTGTTCCCGTCTGTTATTCCTGCTGAGACAAGCTCATCATCTTCATCTATTGAAATTGCAATTATTCCTGTTGACCTTGGGTTGCTGAAGGCATCAAGGTTTGTCTTTTTAACAACTCCGTTTTTTGTTGCCATTATCACATATCTGTCCTCGGAAAATTCCTTAACAGGAACAAAGGAGCAGACTTTTTCTTCAGAGGATAATTTCAGAATATTCACAATTGCTCTTCCTTTTGTCGCTCTGCCAGCCTGAGGGATTTCATGGACTTTCAGCCAAAGGATTTTTCCCTTGTTTGTAAAAAAGAGGATGTAACTGTGGGTGCTTGCGACAAAGAGGGTCTCAACAAAGTCTTCCTCCTTTGTTATCATTCCAATTTTTCCCTTTCCGCCTCTTTTCTGGCTGCGGTAAAGGCTTGTCGGGTTCCTTTTTATGTATCCTGAATGCGAAATGGTAACAACCATGTCTTCTTCTTTTATGAGGTCTTCTATGTCTATTTCAGCTTCTGCCTCTATAATCTGGGTGCGCCTTTCGTCTCCGTATTTTTCCCTGATTTCCCTGAACTCATCCTTTACAATATTTTTAACAAGTTCCTCGCTTACAAGGATGGCTTTGTACTTTGATATGGTTTTAAGAAGCTCCTGATATTCTGCAACAAGTTTTTCCCTTTCAAGCCCTGTCAACCTCTGAAGTTTCATTTCAAGAATTTCCCTTGCCTGTATCTCCGAGAGAGGGAACCTTTTCATCAATTTTTCTTTTGCTTCAGCAGG
The DNA here is from genome assembly GCA_001790855.1 of Candidatus Schekmanbacteria bacterium RIFCSPLOWO2_02_FULL_38_14. Taxonomy (NCBI): domain Bacteria; phylum Candidatus Schekmaniibacteriota; species Candidatus Schekmanbacteria bacterium RIFCSPLOWO2_02_FULL_38_14. The sequence continues at coordinate 87,621 of MGDH01000001.1, forward strand.
ATTTGCGGATTTTTTTATTATTGAGACTACTTCATCTATATTTTCAACAGCAGTCTTTAATCCCTCAAGGATATGTGCTCTTTCTTCTGCTTTTCGCAGATTATATCTTGTCCTCAGTATGACAATTTCCTTCCTGAATTCAACAAAATGGTACAGTATCTTTCTGATGTCAAGAACCTGAGGCTCGCCGTTAACCATTGAAAGCATTATAATTCCAAAGGTTGAGTGAAGCTGGGTATGCTTGTAAAGCTGGTTCAGAACTATTTCAGGGATTTCATCTCTTTTAAGCTCAATTACAATCCTCATTCCGTCTCTGTCAGATTCATCTCTCAAATCTGAAATTCCATCAATTTTTTTATCCCTCATCAGCTCTGCAATTGATTCAAGAAGCTTTGACTTGTTTACCTGGTAGGGGATTTCAGTTATGACAATGATATCCTTGCCTCCCTTTTTCGGCTTCTCAATTACGGCTTTTGCCTTGAGCATTACCTTGCCCCTGCCTGTTCTATAAGCCTCTACTATTCCTGATGTGCCGCAGATATATGCTGCTGTTGGGAAATCAGGTCCCTTGATTACCTGAAGCAGGTCATCAACACTTGCTTCGGGGTTTTCAAGAACTATGATTGCTCCGTCAATTATTTCAGTTAAATTGTGCGGAGGAATGTTTGTTGCCATTCCAACAGCGATTCCTGATGAGCCGTTTATGAGAAGGTTTGGAATCCTTGCAGGCAGGATTTCAGGTTCATTAAGGCTTTCATCAAAGTTTGGTGTGAACTTAACTGTCTCTTTATCGATGTCAAGAAGCATCTCCTGTGCAATCTTTGCCATCCTGACTTCAGTATACCTCATTGCTGCTGCAGAATCACCATCGACTGAGCCGAAGTTTCCTTGTCCGTAAATGAGGGGATAGCGCAGGGAAAATTCCTGAACCATCCTTATCATTGCATCGTAAACAGCCGTGTCGCCGTGGGGATGATACTTGCCTAAAACTTCTCCGACAATTCTTGCTGATTTTTTAAAGGGCTTGTTCCACTGAAGTCCCAATTCATCCATTGCATAGAGGATTCTTCTGTGCACAGGTTTTAACCCGTCCCTTACATCAGGAAGGGCCCGTCCAATGATAACGCTCATTGCATAATTAATGTATGAATCCCGCATTTCATCTTCAATGTTGACCGGAATCAGATTCTGCTGAACTGGGTTCATTTTTTTCCTTTCTAAATCTTTAAAAATACATTAAAAATAAGTCTTATTTGACAGGATTATAATTGATATTTTCCCTATGTGTCAAGATAAAGGTTTGAAGGGTAATTTGGTGAAAACTATTTATATCCCGAATTTCTCAACCACCTGCTTCATGATGTCAGGAATAGGGAGCTCATAGGGGCAGCGGGGAATGCATTCACCGCAGGCAGTGCATTTTGAGGCAGGCACAAGAAATCCCTTTTCTACTGCCTGAAGATAAGCGATCTTTTTCTTTTCAAAACTCAACACCCCTGCAAGGAGGATATCCAGCAATCCAAAAATCATTATACCCTGGCTGCATGGGAGACAATAACCGCATCTATGGCAGTAAATTTTTGCCATACGCTTGCCAAATTCTTCAAGCTGTTTTAATTCACTTTCAGTTACTTTCTGCAGAGTTCTTCCAAAAGCAGCGTTCATTTTAACTTCTTCAACAGTCTTTGTTCCCGGGATTACAGCAGTTATTGGTTTTTCAAGAATCCATTTAAGCTGTGCTGCTGCTACCTCTCCAAACTGCCCTCCTCCAAGGGGTTTCATTACAATTGTTCCTATATCCATCGTGTTTGCGAAAGGAATGAGGTCATCAATTACTTCTCTTTCAACTATGTTAAAGGGGAACTCAACAGCATCAAAGGCACCTGTTTTAACTGCGTCTATGAGGACTCCGCGATTATGCCCTGCAACAAGCGTATAATTTATTAAACCCTGTTTCTTTGCCTCTTTTAAACCCTCTATTGCTCCGTCAGGCGCGGTTATTTCTTTTAAATGGTAATCATAATCTACAAAGGCAAGGTGGAAAATATCTATTATCTTTCTTGATGTGCCTCTGACAAGAAGTTCATGCGCCCTTTTTATGTCCTCAAGCACTTCATCCTTTTTTTTTCTCATTGTCTTTACGCCAATATAGACCTCGTTACGGCGTGTTTTGAGAATTTTCCCGATTTTATTCTGGCTGTCAATATATGCCCTATCGTGAAACTGGGCAGGACCCTCATCAAGGTCAAAGTAGTTCATCCCTTCATCAATTGCAGCGTTTATAACTTTAATTGCTTCTTCAGGCGGAATAAAAGTAACAGGAAGCCCGCCAAAAGAGACACAGGAAATCTCCAGATTTGTTCTGCCAAGGCGACGGTGCAGCACAGTTCTCCTTTCGTTAGGTAAAAATACTTCATAATTTTCTAAAAACGATTATATTCTATTCTCATTTAAAATCAAATTCCCCCTCATCCCCCCTTTTTTATTTCTAAAAAAATGGGGGGGCAGAAGGGGCAATCTGCTATTTCATAAATGAATCGAATTCCATATTCCCCCTTTGAAAAAGGGGGACAAAGGGGGATTTTAACACAGTTTTTTGATTTTATTCAAAAGCGCAATATTATCAGAATGGCCTGAGAACCTTGCTGTTATTCTTCCTTTTACAGGCCTGCCAAGAAGGTAAAAATCTCCTATTATGTCAAGAATCTTATGTCTTACAAACTCGTTGTTAAACCGCAATTCAGTGTTGATAACTTTTTCATCATCAAGGAGTATTGCGTTGTTTATTCTTCCGCCGCTTATATATCCCTTTTTTTCCAACAGTTCAACATCCTTCAGGAAGCAAAAGGTTCTTGCAGGAGCTATTTCTTCCTTGAAATTTATCACATTCTTTAAAACAAAAGTAAATTCCTGGTGACCGATGGGCTTTGGATAGTCCATTGTGTAATGGATAGAAAATTCAGGTGCAGGCTCTATGGATATGTATTTTCCCTTAGGGTCGCCAATAAAATATGTATCATCTATGATAATTTCTTCAACATATTCATCCTGTTCCTCCAGTCCGCCGTCTTCGATTAGCTCGCAGAAGTCCTTTGCAGAACCGTCCATTATAGGGACTTCATCAGAGATTTTTATAAGAAGGTTATTTATTCCGTATATATGAAGTACAGCCATTATATGTTCTACAGTTTTAGCCTGGCTTTTGCCGCTCCTGAGAGATGTAGCGAACTCTGTTGATTCTACGTAGTCAAGAAATGCCGGAACTGTTTCTCCTGTTGAAATATTGCCAAAGGTTATGCCTGAGTTCGGAGGCTGGGGAATCAGAATCAATCCTGTCTTAAGACCTGAATGAAGTCCCTGACCGCATAGCACAACACTTGTTTTCAGAGTTTTCTGGCGTCTTTTGTTTAATGCTTTTGTTTTTCCAATGTTAATGCTAAGGGTTTTTACCTTGCGCTCAAGACTGCGTTTTCCAAGGGAAATAACCCTTGCAGTTTTTGACATGTCCCATTCATTTTTTTTAAGGTGATAGGCAATAAATTCCTTTTCCCATGCAGTCTGGGCTTCTTTTAATGATGAGTATCCTTCAAAACGATATGAAGAGCCATCTTTTTTCTCTCCTTTTATTCCTGCAGGGATATCATTAAAAGTGACTTTAGCCATTGGCACGGTTATTACGAGCCTTTCAATGATGTTTTTCAGTTCCTTCACATTACCGGGCCAGTTAAAAACGCTCAGAGCTACCATTGCCTCATCATCAATCTCTTTTATATTTTTACCATATTCCTCACAAAATTCTTTCATAAAATAGTTTGCAAGCAGTGGAATGTCATCCCTTCTGTCTCTCAGTGATGGTGAAAAAAATGAGATTTCTGTGAGGATTTTATAAAATTCCGGGTCGAAGTTGCCAAGCCTGACTTCTTCTGACATGTCTTTGTTTGAAGCAGCAATGAACCTGAAGTCGATGGGGATATTCTTTTTCCCGCCTGTTCGCTTCAATTTCTTGCTTTCAAAAACTTCTATAATCTTTTTCTGTATCCCGGGACTGATTTTATCCACTTCATCAAGGAACAAGGTGCCTCCTTCTACTATTTCAAATTTTCCTCTTTTGAAGGTTTCTGCTTTTTGTGAACTCTGATCCTCAAATCCAAAAAGCTGTGATTCAAGAGTATTTTCTGCAAGTATGGAACAATTGATTTTAATAAAAGGTTTGCTGCGGCGTCTGCTTTCAGCGTGAATTACCCTTGCAATGAGTTCCTTGCCGGTTCCGTTTTCACCTGTAATCAGGATATTCTTATTTGTTTCATATGCGTTTTTAATCTTACGGCGCATTTCTGCAATTAAAGGATTTTCTCCAATGATTTCATGCTTTCTGATTAGCTCCTTTTTAAGTTCAAGGTTTTCCCTTATAAGCCTTTGCTGTTCTATGGCGTGGGTAATGGTTGTGAGAACATTTTCAAGAGAGAGAGGCTTTTCTATGAAATCAAATGCTCCAAGTTTTGTAGCCCTCACTGCAGTATCTATGCTTCCGTGTCCTGACATTATTATGACCTCAAGGTCTGACTGGAATTCCTTTACTGTCTTGAGAACCTCAATGCCATCAAGTCCCGGCATCCAGATATCAAGAAGGATTACATCAGGAGAAATTGATTTGACAAGCTCAAGGGCCTGGGTTCCGTTTTCTGCCATTGAGACATCATACCCTTCATCAGTCAGAATCCCTTCAAGGGTTGTACTGATGCTTGGTTCATCATCTACAATCAATACATGTCCTTTTCGCATAATATTTTCCTCTTTAATCAATTTATTAAAAAAATACAACTGTATTTTTAGAAAAAATCTTATAATGAACTACCCCGCAGCAGAGCTGCGAGGTATCAAAGTCTTAGAACTAATTGCAATTACCTGTCATTCCGGGCTTGACCCGAAATCCAGTTTTTTGTCTCTAGATTCCCGCTTTCGCCTGCCTGCCGGCAGGCGGGAATGACAATAAATACTAATTGTACCCCGAAGCAAAGCTTCGAGGAATTTTTTGATTAAAAAATAACAAAGGGTAGGGGAGGCTTTAGCCTGCCCTGCCTTTCTAATAGTTATAAGTCATTAGTTATAAGTTCTCAGTTAATTCTACCTCGCAGGCAGTTCTATTACAAAGGTTGTTCCCTGAGGCTCATTATCCTTTACCCGTATATAACCGTTATGCTCTGAAATAATTGTATTTACGATTGCAAGCCCCAAACCTGTTCCCTGCTTCTTTGTCGAGAAATATGGCATAAAAAGTTTTTCTCTAAGATAAAAAGGAATCCCTATACCTGTGTCAGATACTTCTATCTTTACAATCTGGAAATCTGATACATACTTTGTTTTGATAAATATTCCTCCGTGCCCTTTCATCGCCTCTATGGCATTTTCAAGAAGGTTGATGAAAACCCGTTTTATCTGCTCCGGGTCCAGATGAAGCAGCGGAACTTTTTCTGAAAACTCTGTTTCAATAGTTATGTCCTTCAGGGTTCCCCTGTAAAGCGCTATGGCTTCGTTTATTATGTCATGAAGATTGGTCGGGAGCGGACTTGAAGTGGGCATTCTTGCAAACTGGGAAAACTCATTAACCATTTTTTTAATGTCATCAACTTCCTGTATTATTATATTTGTGCAATCCTCAAGGACTTCTCCCATATCTTCTGCTTTTGACTGGAATTTTTTCTTCAGTCTCTGTGCTGAGAGTTTTATTGGGGTTAAGGGGTTTTTTATTTCATGGGCGATTCTTCTTGCAACCTCTCTCCACGCAGCGACTCTCTGCGCCCGTATTAGTTCTGTAAGATTATCAAGCACTATAACCATGCCAAGATAATTTTCCTGACTGTCAAAGAGCATATTGATATTTGTCATGAATATAAAAACCTCTCCGTCAATGTTAAGGTTTATTTCTTTTTCAAGGCTTCTTGCGTTGTCATCAAGTATCTGAGAGATAATTTTCTTCAATGTTTCAAAATGCTTAATGCCAAATACTTCTGTGTAGTGTTTGTTCATAGTATCATTTTCATTGGCATGGAGCATGTTTTCTGCTGCCTTGTTTATGGTTGATATATTTCCATTATTATCAAGAGAGATAACACCTGTTGTTATGTTTTCAAGAACAGTTTCCATGTAAGTTCTCTTCTGTTCCAGCTCAATATTGGTATTTTTAAGGCTTATGTTTTTTTCCTCAAGGTCAGCCTTGTTTTTTTTTAGTCTGTCAGTCATCTGGTTAAATGAGCTGACAAGGACTCCTATTTCATCCTGGCTTTCAGGGTCTGGTTCAAGGTCAATATGAAAGTCAAGGTTTCCTCCGGCAATTTCTTTTGTCCCTTCAGCAAGTTGCTGAATAGGACCTGTTATGCCCTTTGCCATTTGAAGCCCGAACCACATTGCAGCAAAGATAATCAGTATAGTAACAATAGCAAACATTGCGATGTAGTTGTTGGCAATTGGTCTTTTAAGAATGTTTTTTTCCCTGTATTCCTTGTATGCGAGGTTTATTGATTTTATGTCCTCAGAGATTCCTTTTGGCAGGTAAAAGCTTGTTGCAACTGCGCCAATTATGTGGGTTTTATCTCCATGGGCTTTAATTGGAGTAATTCCAATAATTAATTCGCCTTTTCCAACAGGTTTTATTTCAGTGATTTTTTTCCCCCGAAAGGCTCTTCTCAAGAATTTTTCTCCGGGTTTTTTGAATCTGTTTTCCGGAAATTTGGGATCGAGGATTTTTACAAGCTCTTTTTTGTTTGTACTGTAGATGGAGATAGAACTTAAATTATATTCCTTGCGTTTTTCGTTTACCAGATTCTTTAAATTGTCTATTCTGCTTTTTCTTATCAGATTTTTTTCTGAGACTTCCTTGCTCATCTGCCAGCTGAAATGAAGAGCCCTGCTCTCTAAATTTTTATAGTAGCTTTCAGAAACTTCAAGCGCCACGCTCAGGGAATTCTCTATTGGAAGGCTGAACCAGTACTCTATGGTCTGGGATATAAGGACTCTTGCAAATAAAAAGAGGAGAACGGAGGGTATTATTGTAAGCAGGAAGAATGAGACAATAAGTTTTGTCCTGAATTTTGCTCCGGGAACTTTTCTCTGTCTTTCAAAATACAGCTTTACAAGGTTGCGGATTACAAGGAAAAATAAAATCAGCAGGAGGATAAAATTTATATTATAAAATGAATAAAAGATGATGTAGTTTGCAATTGGAGAAGAAGCCTTTATGTTGCGGGTATAGACCTCTACAAAAGTGATAGCAACAAGGATGAGCAGTATTGATACAACCGTTATTATTATTCTTCTTCTTCTGATATTTGTTTCTACCATGATATCCTTGCAAACAATTTTCCTGCTTCCTGTTTAATAATCCCGTTCATTTCAAGGTTTAAAAGGATAGCAGAAACTTTGTTAACCGGCAAATTGGACTCTTTGGCTATTACGTCAATGTGGACAGGGTTCTCGTTTATAAGAGAATATATTATTGTCTCTTCTTTTGATAAACTCAAACGGGTTTCTCTGCTTGCCTCATTGCCGGCTCCTGTTTTTGATTTTTGCGGTACATTCAGCTCGCTGATAATGTCAGAGATATCTTCAACAAGTTTTGCCCCTTCTTTAATAAGCGAATTGGTCCCTTTGCTGTTTCTGGCATTGATATTGCCGGGTATTGCAAATACCTCTCTTCCCTGCTCAAGCGCCTGTTTTGCTGTTATTAATGCACCGCTTTTTTCAGATGCCTCAACGACAAGGGTTCCAAGGGATAAACCGCTTATAATACGGTTTCTGACCGGAAAATTTTCACGGTGAGGCGGCATTTTCATTGGGAATTCTGATATAACAGCCCCTGATGTTGAAATCCTTTCAGCAAGCCTTGAATTTTCCTGCGGATAAATCACATTTAATCCTGAGCCAAGAACTGCAAAGGTTTTTCCTCCTTTTTCAATTGCTGTGGTATGTGCTACTGTATCAATTCCTCTTGCCATACCGCTTACTATTGCAAAGCCTCTCGCCACTAATTCTCCTGTTAATTTCTCAGTGATTGCTTTTCCATAATAGGTTGGGTTTCTTGACCCTACAATTGCAATTCCGGGTTCAAAATCTTTAATGCTTCCTTTGACATAAAGAACAGGAGGGGGATTGTGTATTGTTTTTAAAGTTGCCGGATATTCCGGGGAATCGAGGGTTAATACCTCGACGCTGTTCTCATTTATCAGCCTCAGTTCTTCTTCAATAAGCCTTCCGTCTTTAAGAGAGATTATCTCCTTTGCAAGCTTGTCTCCGATTCCCCTGACTTTAATAAGGTCATTATAGGAAACCTTGAGAACATTGCTTGCCGTGCCAAAGTGCTGCAGGAGTCTGGTAAACAGGATTTTTCCAATGCCTGATACCAAATTGAGGGCTATCCAGTCTTTTTTGTTGTTGTCCATGGGATATGACCTTAATTCTTTCCTGCCTTTTTTATCAAACGGAAGGTCTCTTCGTAAATAACTTTTCGAGGTCCTATTGCAATAATTGTACTAGCTCAATAATTCGGTAACTTTTTGGAGCTTATCAAAAGGTGTTTCATAATTCAATTCCCCATGTTTTCTTAAGTGATTATACTCAAATAAAAAGTTTCCAAGATTCATTATAAGATCCTTCTCAGAATCAAAAGAATTAGGATAAAAGAATTCATTCTTGATAATTTTCCAAAAGGCTTCTATCTTACCATTGGTTTGTGTTTTATTATTAATTATACCAAAAGAGTTACCTGATTAGTGAGCATTAACAACCTATTTTTTAAGCTTCCTGAAAGTGTTAATTATGAATCTACTTCTTTAATGAAACATTTCAAATAGAATCAATAATATAACAATAGTTTTTATGGATACCATATTGTTGAGATGGAGAGTTAGCGATCAGAAGACACCTTGACCATCTCTATAGGCTGCTCCTTGCCACAATGCTTGCAAACTATTGCATCTTCTTTAATAATCTCTGCACAGTAGGGACATATTTTGGTATATCCTTTAGATACCAGAGGTGGAAGTACAATAATAACAGCAATAAGTAACGGAACAATTGCACATAAGAAAAGCCACAATATCGGGCTGCGCCCTTTTCTTCTGGCTATAATGCCGCCTACAATGCCTGCAATAGTAAGCAGAATAACATATCTAAGCAATGGGATTCTCTACTTTGTTACCCCGTTAGAAAGCCCCCATGTATGGCGGGGAAAAAGCTTTTTCCTTTCTAACGGGGTTTATGATTATTCGTTTAGGACATAGATAGTATATCAACGTCCTTTATCTTTTCTGTACCTCACCTACGCCAATAAATGGTATTGCGCCACCACCTGTAACCTGGGGGAGTATCCCATTCCATTTATCTATTGCCTTAAGATTTGCCTCTATCTTTCTAAGCTCTATAAGATCGGTTGAAATATTTGCTCTTTGGAGCCTCAGGGACTCTGCCTCTGCTTTGGCTGCTGTAATCGTCTGCTCTGCCTCAATCTTTATCCTCTCCAGGTCTCTCTTTGCCTTTTGTGCAAGCTGGTCTGCTGTTTGCTTTGCCTCAATAGCCTCCGTAAATACTTGTGAGAAACTGAATGTGACAATAGAAAACGCATCAACTGCTATATTATACTTCAGGAGTCTTTCAGAAAGGGCTTCTTTCATTGCCGTGCTTACTGCCGGCCTCTTTGTAATAAGCTCTTCTGCTGAATACCCCGCTGACACAGCTTTCATTACCTCTTGTATTGCAGGGTCTATCATACGCTCCTTGAATTGTACCCCAAGGGTCTGATAGACAACATTTGCCTTATCAGGTATGACATGATAGTTAAGCGCAACCGATAAAGTCACATCCTGAAGATCAGCCGAGGCAGATGCGGAATCAGTCACTGCCTTCTGCACCTTGACATCCATTATGGCAATCTTCTGCATTACAGGCACTATGAAATGCAGTCCTTCTCCAAGCACATTCTGCTGAACAGCGCCAAAATTGAGGACAACCCCTCTTTCACCTGCTCCAATCTGAACCCATGGTTTCAAAAACAGAAAAAACACCAGAATTGCTCCAATAATCACTGCCACCCTCATAGGGCCTTTCTTCATTGCAGACTGCATTGTCTCCTTTGCCATGTAGATACCTTTCTCAATATCTTTCTCATCTAACATTATGCTTCCTCCTTTTGTGATTGTTTACCCCGTTTAGAAATTGAAGATTTCTAACGGGGTTTACTTCCCTGCCTGTCGGCAGACAGGAAGCCTTCTTATCCTTGGAACGTAGATTGCAAATCAACGTTCCTTTCTTTTTCCTTTCTTTGCCTCCTTTCCTGCATATCTGTTTGTCATGGTCGGTTCAATTTTTAAGGGATTAGATTCTTGTTTAGATTAGAATAATTTTGTTATAAGTATATAAGTTTAGATTTCAGTGTCAATAAGTTTTGATTAGAAACTTTTTCAGAAATCTCTTTTTGAACTTTGAGCTTTGTCACTTGACATTACTACACCAGCAAACTAAATTTAATTATATGGCTAAATTCCCTTCCTTCCTTTCCTTTGTCCTTGACAATCCTATCAGGGCTTTTTTTACGGACAGAAAAAATCTTATTGAGAAAACAGGCATAAGAGAAGGAATGACAATTCTTGAGGTTGGGTGTGGAAATGGTTTTTTCACTCCATACCTGTCAAAAGCTGTCGGTAAAGATGGAAAGATTATTGCCATTGATCTCCAGAAAGAGATGATAGAAAAATTAAGAGGCAAGATAAAAAGAGAGGGTTTGAATCATATGGAGACAATAATCGGTGACATAGGAGAAATTAACCTTTTACAAACCAGTATTGATTTTATTTTCATTTATTATTGTTACCATGAGCTTGAAGATAAAAATGGAGCAGTTAAAAAGTTTAAAGATGTTTTAAAAGAGCAGGGCTCGCTTTTTATAGCTGAACCCAAATTCGAGGTAAAACTTAAGCGGAAAGAGAAAATGAAAAAGCTTCTTCAAAGTGAGGGATTTATATTGAGTGAAGAATGGGCAAGTCTTTTTAGTTATTACTTAAGATTCAAGAAAAAGATTTAAATAAGGGGGGGGTAATGCTCACTCAAAATTTGGGCTTAAGCAAGAGAGGCTTAAATAAAATTATCATTAGTTTTCAGCTAAAATCTCGGCTATATGCTTAACTTCTATCTTATCTCCTGCCTCCCTGAGTCCGCCCTTAATCTGCATGATGCATCCCGGGCAGGCTGTCGCAACTGTTGTTGCGCCGGTTTTTCTTATAGTTTCAAGCTTCCTCTCTAAAATCGCTTCAGAAATCTCAGCGTATTCAAAGGCAAAAGAACCAGCAGCACCGCAACAGTGGCAGGGGAACTCCATTTCTATAAAGTTTAAGCCTTTAACACCTTGCAAAAGCTCGCGTGGTTCTTCAGTAATCTCAAGGCCTCTATGCAAATGGCAAGAGTCGTGGTAAGTGACTTTTTTGTTACTTATACCCTTTGGCTTATAATTTAAAAATTTAATGAGGAATTCTGAAAAATCATAGGATTTTTTTGCGAGCGATTCTGCTTCTGCCTTTTGTGTTGGATTGTTTTTTAAAAGCAATGGATATTCATTTCTTAAAGCCTCAAGGCATGTAGCGCACCCGGTTATTATAAAATCAAAACTTTTTAGAACTTCGATATTCTGAAGAGCCATCTCTTTTGCAGTCCCTGTATCCCCGCTGTAAAGGACAGGTATTCCGCAGCAGGTTTGCTCAAAGGGAAAAACCGTTTCAACATTTTCCTCTCCAAGGAGTTTTAAAATACTTTTACCAATTTCAGGATATATGAAATCTATTAAACAGCCTGAGAAAAAAGCTGCCTTGAATTTCGGGTTTTCATTTTTTTTAATAGGATTTTTTTCTAAAATTTCCCTTAGAGACTCGCGGGCTATTGCTGGCAAATAACGGGACTTTGTGTACTTTGAAAAAAATAGCGGTATATGGCGGAGGGTTGTTCCCCCTTTTATAAAGGGCTTCTGAAGTTTTGAGGCAGTCTTTATTGCCATGTGAAATAGTTCCCGGTTTTTCATTAATTTTTTAAAAATAACTTTTTTTACCCATGGCAAGCCTTCTTTTTTAACAATTCTCTCGCGGAGTTTAAGAAGGAGTCTTGGAATATCAATTTTAACAGGACATACTTCTGAGCAAGCCTTGCACCCTGTGCAGGAGAAAGCCATCTCCCTTGCATTCTCAAGACCGTTAAGAAATGCAGTGAGCACTGCGCCTATCCCTCCCATGTATACATGGCCAAAGACATGCCCTCCAATCTCTTTATATACAGGGCAGACATTCAGACATGCACCGCACCTGATGCAGTATAAAGCCTCCCTGAAATCCTCATCTTCATACATCCTGCTTCTGCCATTATCTAAAACTATGAGATACACTTCCTTGGGACCGTGGGCTCCAAGGGTTATATTAAGCTCAATATCAGCAGTCCTGCTTGGTCCGGTGATAAAGGAAACATAAGTTGAAATTTTCTGTCCTGTTGCGCTTATGGTTAAAAGTTTTAAAAGTTTAACCGTTTCCTCCAGTGAAGTGACGAATTTTTCGATTCCTGCTATTGCAACGTGTACAGGCGGAAAACCTGATACTAACCTTGCATTTCCTTCGTTTGAGACAAGGGTGATTGTCCCTGATTCAGAGATGAGGAAGTTAGCGCCTGTTATTCCCATTCCTGCATTGCAGAAAAAATTCCTCAATTCGTTGCGGGCAACTTCTACCAGTGTTGAAGGATCTGCTGGAAGCTTTTTACCTGTAACTTGAGAAAAAAGCTTTGCAATTTCCTCGCATGTCAGATGGATTGCAGGCGCCAGAAGGTGAGATGGTTTTTCGCCTTTTAACTGAACAATCCATTCTCCCAAATCTGTTTCAACAACCTTAATTCCTGCATCATTTAATCTTTCATTAAGATTAATTTCTTCAGTAGTCAGAGATTTTGACTTAACAATTAAATCTACATTCTTCTTCTTGGCTAAATCTGTTATAAAACCTGATGCCTCTGCTGATGTATTTGCTTTTATTACTCTTCCGCCTACTTTTTCAAATTCACAGGTAAATTTTTTTATATTCTCAAAAAGATTCTCAAGCCCCTTTTCCCTTATTTTTCTTGCTTCCTTTCTTAACTCCTCAAAATTTTCTATATCCTTTAATGACTTCTTCCTGTTTTCATCAAACCTTTTTGTTGTTCTCTCAATAGCAAGGCGCTGAGAATCATTTTTCACAGCTTTACTGACTTTTTTGAGATATTCTTTATGGCGTTTTCTGTGAGACATGTTTTTATCTTATTCCTTAATTTATTATTTCTTCAAGATATTTCTATTGAAAAATTTTTCAAATAGTGTCTTAAGGAAAGAAATTTTATAAGAAAGTGTTTGTTGTGCTGAAAAGAGAGCTTTGTTTTTGCGGAGGTAGTTTATGAATAACTTAAAATTAAACCAGTTACACCCCGGGAGCAAGATTATCCTGATTTCTTTTTTTGTCCTGATTCTTGTAGGACTGTTGCTGTCAATGAGTACGGCAAGCAAAACTGTCAAGATTCGCCAGGAAAAGGCAAAAACCCTTGGTGTAAAGTATGATGATTTTTTTGATGAGGATGATAAGTTTCTGCACTTCAAGGATGCTCATGTCCATCTTTTCGGACATGCTCTTGTCTACTTGTCTGTAGCTACTGTTTTCTGCTTTTCAGGGGCAAAGGAGGTTTATAAGATTTTAACCGGGGTAATTATGCTTATCACCCTTCTTGTCCATACTTATGCTTTAATAAATTTAAAAATTCCCATTGAGATAGTGGCAATGGTGGTTTATACATTACTTTTAATATATATGATGCTTAGTTCTGTTATAGCAATGTACAGAAAAGAAGGTAAGGATTAAGAAAAAACTTAATCCTTCATTTTTAATACTTAAGAGGTTGTAGAAAATCTCCAATCAAGGTTAAATTGCATATAACAACTATTTGTAGAAACAGACCTTTAGGTCTGTTAATAACTGGTCTAAAGACCAGTTTCTACATTTTCCAACAGTCTATTAATACTTGAAAAAACAGATTATGCGTTTAGGCTTCTCAACACACTACTACGTTTACGAGTCTCTTGATACAGCCCATATTGATGAAATAAAATCACTCGGGTATAAGGAAGTTGAACTGTGGGGAATGGCACCAAATATTGACCTCAGGGACAAAGAAAGAATTGAGAGGGTTAAATATTGTTTGGAAAAAAATGGAATAAGAGCAGCCTCATTCCACGGACCTCTCTACCGAAGAATATCTGACTCTCCTGCAAGAGAATGGCTTTATCTGTCATCATCTGATGAACATAAGAGAGAAGAATCTGTTAGCAGGAATCTTGAAATAATCAGTTTGATGGCTGACTTTAATTCCTCAATACTTGTAATCCATTTTGACCTTGAAGAAGGGGCGATGATTTCCAGGGCATTTGATAATTTCAGAAAAAGCATTGATGTGATTCTCTGCAAAAACCCAAAAAAAGGAATAAGAATTGCAATTGAAAATACTAACGAACATACCACTTCAGGAAAGCTTATGGATTTTATCAGGGACTATCCGTCAAAAGATGTTGGAATCTGTCTTGATTTGGGGCATGCAAACATGTACGAAAACCCCTGTGACGCAATAAAAATCTGCGGTAAAAGACTGATTCACACCCATTTATCTGACAATGATGGAAAGGGAGATTTACATCTTATTCCTGGCAAAGGGAATATTGACTGGAAAAAAGTCACAAAGACTGCCTCTGAAATCGGATACAATGGACTTCTGATGTTAGAAATCAGGAAAGAAGCAAGCCTTGAATATCTTGAAGCAGAAAAAATAAAAGCAATCCTTGGTATCTAAGAAAGTCTTATGCGTGTCATTGCGCGTGAGTGCAATTGTCAAAACAATCTCTTCATAAGAAAATTTTGATACTCATATATTCTGCTTGTTTGCTGATAGGTGAAATGGTTACCTTGAATTTCTAACGGGGTTGACAACAAAAGGATATTGATTTATAATTAAACTTTCAATGTTAGAAATGTATAAACGTTCTGAAGAGCTTTGGGAATTCTCAGAGAATAAAGAGAATAGACTTTTATCACTTTTTCTATATATCAAGAATTTTTCTAAAGGGAAAATACTATGAAAATGCTGCTTACATCTATTTTTGGCCCATTTGGCGTTGATGATCAATATGGTGAAAAAGAAAATAAAATGGAGTTATTCCATAATCAGGTAACGCGGGAACAAGGTGTTTTTTCGTATCGCTTCAACCATGCCAGTCACGGTCTGTATTTTATCGCAGAAAACATAGACGTTCCAACTACGGTGCTGGATTTTCCGACGCTGAGGCGTTTCAAAAAGGAATTGAAAAAGGGGTATGATTATATAGGCATAAGTTTTATTGTGTCGAATTTTGAAAAAGCCAAGAAGATGGCGCAACTTGTCCGGGAAATCTCGCCTGATTCAAAAATTGTATTAGGGGGACACGGCGTTAATATACCAAATATTGAAAATATGATCGAGCATGATTTTATCTGCTACGGTGAAGGTCTTGGCTTTTTGAGGAATCTTTTTAACGAAGACCAGAACAAACCAATAAAACACCCCCTGTCATACAGCTCATTCAATCGTGAAGTCATGGGAGTGCCCTGGGCAGCAAATGGCGGTATTTTAATAACAGGAGTCGGATGTTCGAATAAATGCCGTTTTTGCTCTACGTCTCATTTTTTTGGTGAATACATTCCGTACTTAAAAACAGGAAAAGAAATTTTTGATGTTTGCTGCGAATATGAAGACAAACTCGGCATAACTGATTTTGGGGTTCTTGATGAAAACTTTCTGAAATCCAAGGATCGCGCGCTTGAGTTATTAGAAATAATGGAGAAGGAAGGACGATATTTTGCATTTGCTATTTTCAGTTCAGCAGAAACCTTGGCTGATATCGGAGATCTCGACATACTTGTGCGGCTGGGTATTAATTTCATCTGGATCGGGGTTGAATCAAAAAAGGAAATATATGAAAAAAACAAGGGAACAGACTTTCATAACCTTTTCAAAGAACTTAAGAGAAGAGGCATTTCGGTTATGGCTTCTGCCATCCTTTTTCTGGAAGACCATGACAAGGAAACAATTTGGGATGATATAAAATTTGTAACGTCCTTAAATCCTGATTATCTTCAGTTTATGCAGCTGGTACCAGTTCCGGGGACGACGCTTTATAAAAATTATAAAGAGAAAGAAAAACTCCTTCCTGATGTTCCGCTTCTTACTCAACACGGGCAGAAGAATATTTGCTTTCATCATGAGCACTTCACTCCTGATGAATCAAATGAATTTCTCAAGGAAGCTTTTATTTTTGACTACCAAAAGAACGGTCCGTCTTTAATCCGGGCAATACAGACATCACTACAGGGTTATGAATATTGCATTAATCATACGGATCCAAGAATAAAGCTAAGGGTTGGTAAATTTAAATCAATGCTGGAAATGATGAGGTGTTTTCTTTTTGGTTCGAGAATATTTTGTCAAAATGATGTAACAAAAAATATGCTTGCTGAAATTAGAAAAACTTATAACAAACTCCTGGGAAAAACTAGCATTAAGACATTTGCTTTATCGCTGATATTTACCCTGTTTTCTGTTAAAGAGTATTTAAGAATTACTTTTTTTACAGATGTGAGGCAACCAAAAACATTTTATAAGAAAATAGATAAAAGCATATTGAAATCTGCAGAACAGGAAACTGCACCTGACGGCAATTACGCTTCCCTCCAATGCGAAAGATGAACCCCGCTTCACAGCTTTACCCCTCACTGTAAAAGTGCGGGGTTTACACTCGTGGCTTCCTGTGGAGCGGGGTGAACTTAAACCTGACTCAACGCTTCGCTATCGCTCGTAATGTTGTTTAAGAGGATTTTTCCAGAAATTTCTCAAAGATAGTTCTGAAAAAGTCCATAGAAAGTCATTGCCTGCCTACCGCAGGCAGGCGATGAGCGATAGCGACGTGGCAATCTCATATCATTCAGTATAATCATCATCATATTTTTATTGACAACTTATGCAGTTTTAGATTTGCTTTCTTTTGTCTTATAAAGTTTCACTGCCAAAAAATATCTCTTTCTTCATGAGGTATTAAAATGAAAGCTGCGGGATTAAAAACAGGGTTTATTATATCTATTTTTTTTATAATCCTGCTCTGTCCTTTCAGGCTTTTTGCCTCAGGTCCACCTGTGAGCGGGCTTCAGGTAACATTCAGTTCAGGGGTTGACCCCTATGGTAATTCGAGAATAGATGTTGATATTAGCTGGAGTCCATGGGTTTTAATGATTCAGTGTAGCCCAAACAGCCCGCCAAAAAACGCGCTGATGGAATATGTTGTTACAATTGCTACTTCAAGAGAGGTAAAGAACTGTATAAGTGGTGGCGTATCAGGAGGCGGATTTTTAAAAACCAATGAAACTAGTTATCATACCTCAATTTCCCCCGATGCACTTTATTTTAGTGTATCAGTTTGTGCTATTCATATTTTGGAAAACTGTCAGGGCTCTACATGCTCTCCTTCTGCAGAATGGTCACATACTTTTTCATGTGATTACGTAGACCTTCCAAATATGCCCCATGATAACTGTACCACAAAGCTCGGGACTGCCGGAGAACCAGTAAATGTTTTTAATGGGCAGATGTATGTTACCCATACGGATTTCACTCTTCCAGGGAGAGGTCTTGACCTTAGTTTTACCCGCACTTATTCAAACAGGTTTCAAATACCTTCGCAAAGCACTCTGGTAGTATCAGGGAGTAAATCGCGCGGAGAGGCAAAATATATTGAAAGGACTAGGGTAGGGTGCCTTGTAGGTGGATATCCTTTTTCTCCTTTAACTTTGGATAATCTTAGCAATGGAATTCCTGTTGGATACGGATGGACACACAGCTTAAGCCAGCATCTTGATTTCCTCCTTGATGGCAAGATGATAAAATACTTTGATGAGAACGGAACAAGTCAGTATTTTAATCAATACAAGAATGGCTCCACTGATACTTTTTATTCTCCAGCACAAAGCTGGACAACTTCAACACTTGTCAAAAACCAGGATGACACATATACAATTTCAAAAGAGGATTTACATTATAGGTTTGATTCAAGTGGCAGGCTCATAGAAATATCTGATTCTTATTCAAACCAAATATTCTTGGTATATGATGGGTCAGGCAACTTAACGACAGCTATTGATACCCTTGGCAGACAGATTACCTTTCAGTATGATGCAAACAAAAGGCTTACAAGCATCGCCGGTCCTGACGGCACGCTTGCAAGTTATGAGTATTCCCCTTTGGGGCTTCTGACAAAAGCAATCTATTCTGATAATACGAATATAACTTACCAGTACGGCGATCCTTATGATAATATGAACCTTACAAAAATAATTGACCAGAACGGGCATAGCTATAACTACACTTATGATAATCTCGACAGAGTAACAGAGGTTACACGTGACAATTCAAATGAGAAAATAACCTTTTCCGACTATAATACCATAAAGCCTTATTACTACTTCTATCCTCCTGATGCACCTGTAATGTCAGCTCCAATTCAGACTACAACAGTAACCAACTCCCGCGGATATACAACAACCTATAGCTATATAACAAAAGGTAACGGATTTGAAGGCAATGGTCTTCCTTTAATGTATCAGATTTCAGGTGTTGGATGCTCAAGCTGTTCAGAAGGGAATCAGACAAATATCTGGGCTCCTGATGGAAATATGGTTAGCTCAACAGATGCAAGCGGAATGACCACAAAATACGAAAATTACGATTCAAGAGGCAATCCTGCAATCATTAAAAAAGCCTATGGAACCTCTGATGAACAGAATGAATCCTACACATACCACCCGGTGCTGAACAGACCCATTTCTGTTACAAGGCGAAGTGTCTTAAACTCAGGCTTTAATAAGGTAACCATCTTTGACTATGACAACGACTACGACAATATTCCAAATGAAAACCCTACATTCAGAATCTCAAGATTTGTTGAAAAGGGACTTGCAAAAAACGAAAATGGCGAAACAGAAGCCTATGAATATGTTACAACTTATAATTACAACTCACTCGGACAGTTGCTTTCAGTTGATGGTCCAAGAACAGATGTGTCCGATGTTACAACATTTACATATTACCCTGATGACCCATTCTATGGTTACAACCGTTCCCGGCTTTTTCAGATAATAGACCCTTCAGGAAATATTTACGCCTATTCAAACTACGATATCTACAGCAACCCCGGACAGGTTATTGATGCGAACAATGTTGCGACCAATTATACATATGATTCAAGAGGAAGATTAAAAACCATCCTTATAGAAACCAGCCTGACACAGATTTTTTATGATCCAAAAGGAAATGTTGATTATATAATTCTACCCGAAGGCAATATCGTTGACTATACCTATGATGTTGTTGACAGATTAACAGGAATTACAAAAATCTCTTCAGGCTCTGCTCCAATTGAATCAATCACCTATACATACGACACAGAGGGAAACAAAACCTCAGAAACCATCAGGGCAGGGGATATAAATGGCACAATAAAAAGCCATTCCGATTTTGAATATGACCAGTGGAATAAACTGACAAAAATTATTCCTTCTGCTGATAGCCCTTCAAAGTTTTTTAAATTTTTCAATCTCCCAAATGGACCTGTTTCAAAAGAAAAAGATGGCAATACAACAGACGGCCTCTGGTCAGCAGAGTACATCTATGATTCCATGCTGAGATTAAAGCAGATAAAAAACCTTCCCGCTAATTTCATCACCGGCTTTCAGTACGATTCCCAGAATAATCTGACGCAGATAACGGACGCCAATGGCAACGCCACTAATTACACCTATGATGATATGGGAAGGCTTGTAAGGACCCAGTCTCCTGATACAGGAGTTACTTCCTATAGCTACGATTCAGCAGGCAACCTGATTTCAAAAACCGACGCAAAGGGTGTTACTGCAAGCTATACTTTCGATTCAGCAAACCGTTTAACAAATATTGACCTTCCGGGAACAAATGATGATATAATATTCTCCTATGATTCCATATCAGTATCAAAGGGAAAGGGGCGGCTTACAGGAATGAACGATGCTTCAGGAGAAACTCTTTACTTCTATGACTCTCTTGGAAGGATTACAAAAGAGGAAAGGGATATTGATTACCTCTCCTATGCAACAAACTACTCCTATGATAAAAATGGAAATCTGACAGGAACAATCTATCCATCAGGGATATTTGTCCATTATGCCTATGATGGCGCAGACAGAATTGCAGGGGTAACAATTACAGGAAACCAGCTAAACAGCGTGATAAATGCAGAATATATTCCATTTGGAGGATTCTCCTCCATTGCCTATGGCAACGGCGCATTAACAAATATTTCCTATGATAAGCAGTACAGAGTAGCTAATTTAGCTATAGGAAATCAGCTCTCATCACTCAGCTACCAGTATGACAACAACAGCAACATTACAGGAATCACTGACCTGTTAGCGGCTTCAAAAACAAAAACCTTCTCTTATGATTCTCTTAACCGTCTCACCGCCTCAACACAAAACACAGGACAATATTTTCGAAACTACACCTACGACCCTGTTGGCAATAGATTGTCTGAAACTAAAAACAATAACACCACAACCTACACTTACTCAGCCAACCGATTAACCTCTTTAACCCGAAACCCGCAAGTTGAAACCCGAAACTTCTCCTACGACTCAACCGGCAACATTACCTCAGATGGCGAGAAAAACTTTATCTACAACCAAAGCAACAGGCTGGCAAGAGTCACAGAGAATGGAGAAACAAAAGGTGAGTATGTTTATGATGGAAGAGGAAAGAGAATCCTGAAAGAAATAAAAGGAAACTGGTTTGTTTATCATTATGATACTAATGGAAACATCATGTCTGTTTCTGACAGGAATGGAAACACCATTGCGGATTATATCTACATTGGAAATGAACGGGTAGGAATGCTTTTGCCGGAAACTGAAACAGAGGCTTCGGGGGCGTATAAGAAAGTAGCAAGCAGCAAGGGTCATG
>MGDH01000002.1 GCA_001790855.1 Candidatus Schekmanbacteria bacterium RIFCSPLOWO2_02_FULL_38_14
AAGCGGCTCCATCGAACAGGAATTCTGCTCCTCATCCAAGTTAAGCACCATTAGCTTTGACTGGAACTTCTTCTCAGAAGAGTTTCTGGAATGGTGAAGCGGCTCCATCGAACAGGAATTCTGCTCCTCATCCAAGTTAAGCACCATTAGCTTTGACTGGAACTTCTTCTCAGAAGAGTTTCTGGAATGGTGTAGTTCGCAATTTCAGGATGCATTTGTCGTTAAAATTTCTGTATATGATGACGCAACAGCCACCTGGGGAGCTGAGGATGTACTCTTTAGCAGGAATGTTGATGCTCTGTGCGGTTCTGTCTCTCAGTCAGATGTGAGTTTTGATAAAGGTGGTGTCTATAATACAGGATGGATGATAAACGAGGTATTAGATTTATCAGCATATGCTGGGAAGCACCTTAAAATTAAGTTCTATGCTACTGACATTGGGGACAGTATTTACGATACAGCCATATTGTTTGATAATATTACCATTACTGACGCACCTTAATTACTAATTCTCTTGTCGGTTGTGGAATCAATGGCTGGGGCGTGGCACACCGCGCCCCAGCATTTTTTATGGTATGAAGATGCTTAAACTAATATTAGCCGGATTTGTAGCAGCCTGTTCGTTTAACTTTCAGGAGCAGGGCAACAAAGCATCTCCGTCATTCAAAATTCCCGATGTCGGGGTCATATCCCTCCTTAATGCCAGAGGTAAGAAAATTGATGAAAACTGCATGACTGAGATAGTTAAAAAGCTAATTACATTATGCGATGAGAACAAGCTTGAACCAGTGAGAACGGAAATCTGGAAAGACCACACAATTGTTAAAGAAGCCCTCAGTGAATTGACAATTAAAATTGAACGAGAGTCTGCCGGTAAATACTTCAATATATTAATTCCGATTAAACACAAGGGAAACCGTATCATCCTCTACAAAGAGGATAAGGATAACTCATCTTATGCCTTGTATAGCCTACCAGAAAATCCACCTGATATTGATTTTTCAAAGTGTATCAGATAGAATAATTAAAGGGGACGGTTGTTTTTTTTTCAGGATAATGTCAAAAAACAAGACCTGACCCTTTTCTTTCAAAACATAAAATAACTATTGACAATACTGAATCTTTCTGTCAGAAAGCAGGTTGCACGCATCATAGTATTCGCAGAAATTTCCTCCCTGTTTCAATGTTAATTTTTAAAAAGTTGAGGAATAGCTTAATGGAAAAGGATTTTTACAGGATAGCAGTTGAACACCCAAAGGGAAAAGCAAGGGAGCTGCATATTTCAAAAAGATTTCTGTCTTTATTTTTATTATCAATCGTAACAATAACTTCAGCGGTATTAGCTTTCCTTTTTCTTTCAGGCATCTATTTTCAGGAAAAAAACAGCAAGGCTGAAATCAGAGGGCTTAACAGAAGAACAAAGTTTTTAAGCCTTGAAAACAGGAAGTACAAAGAAGAATTAAAAAAGCTTGAATCAAAGCTTGACAGTGTCCATCTCCTCGAGAAAAAAATAAGGAAAATTTTCAATATTGATGAAATTGATGATAAAACTATCGAAAAAAAAACAGGAGGACTCGGAGGTCCTGTTATAAATGTTTTGAAAAACCAGACCCTCGAGTCGTTGTTATTCCAGCCTGAAGAGAAATTCTTCCATGAAGATGTTGAAAAAATCTGGAATGCGGCAACTCAGGATGAAGAGAAATTTTCATCCATAATAGAAATTCTCAAGAGCAAAAAAGGCTATCCTTATTTTCTTGCTCCTCAGTGGCCCATTAAAGGCGCAGTGAATTCTGGCTATGGAATAAGACTTGATCCTCTGACAGGGGAAAAATCTTATCATGAAGGCATTGACATTTCAGGAAATATTTGGACTCCTATAAGAGCGGCATCAGACGGAAAGGTTGTATTTTCAGGGTGGGTTGACAGCGGTTACGGAAGAGCAGTCATAATAGACCACGGCAAGGGATATGAGACACTTTATGCCCACAATGTAGCAAATGTTGTTAGTGCCGGAGAAAAGATAAAAAAGGGAGAGATAATAGCATATCTTGGTTCAACCGGAAGAAGCACAGGTCCTCACCTCCATTTTGAAGTAAGATACAAAGGCACTCCGTCAAACCCTAAAAAATTCTTTTTCAATTAATCTTCTCTGAAAAACTCATAAACACTATATTTTAGGCTGAAAAATATTTTCTTTCAAATAATCAGGACAGGAATGTCCTGACTATCGATAGGCAGGGTTTTCTAACCCTGCTAAAAACTTTTCATACCAGCCTTATTACAGTTATCTCAGGCGGGACATTAAGCCTCAGCGGGAATCCTATTGTTCCAAGCCCCGGGTTTACATAAAGATTGCATCTGTTTTCAGTGTAAAGGCCTCTTGTGTAGCGGGTAATAAGGCGCGCAGGACTTATATTAATACCGGGAAGAATTATATTTATCTGTCCTCCATGGGTATGGCCTGAAAGGGTAAGAGGTATGTCATACTTTTTTATTTTATCAAAATAATTCGGATTGTGGCTGAGTAAGATTGTTGCTTTTCCGGTGTTAAGATTTTTTGAAGCCTTTTCAAAGTCGGGTGTAGAACGCATCGGGTCTTCCACACCACAGATGTTAAGTTCGGTGTTGTTAAAAATAAACCCTTCTCCTTCATTTCTGAGAAGTCTTGCACCGCTATTTTTGAAACTTTTGGTAAGTACTTCCTCGTTTCCCCAATAATCATGATTTCCCAAACACCCATAAACAGGCATAAAAGAGCTTAAAAATTTTACTGCATCAA
The DNA here is from genome assembly GCA_001790855.1 of Candidatus Schekmanbacteria bacterium RIFCSPLOWO2_02_FULL_38_14. Lineage (NCBI taxonomy): Bacteria > Candidatus Schekmaniibacteriota > Candidatus Schekmanbacteria bacterium RIFCSPLOWO2_02_FULL_38_14. The sequence goes on from MGDH01000002.1 coordinate 2,780, forward strand.
GACATTCAGAGATTGAATCATTAGGAGATGCGATGAAATCCCCGGTAATGAAAAGCATATCAGGCTTAATCTCTGCAACTTTCTTAACCCATTCCCTGATTTCCTTTTTACCCATAAAAAGTCCAGCATGAATGTCGCTTATCTGAACAATCCTCATAGTCTTTAATGAGTCAGGGAGTCCATGAACTTTTATTTCTGCATCTTTAACAGTAAAGTTTTCTCTGGCGAGAAACACCCCGTAAGAGGAACAAAGAACAGGTGCAACGATAATGCCTTTGCCTGCAATTTTTAAGAAATTTCTTTTTCCAATTGAAGATGGCAGGTCAGAAGACCTATCGCTATCCTGGGTAGCATCGGGTCTCCTGACCCGATATTCAGTTTTGTGCTGCTTTTTGTCTTGCAGCGGAATAAAAATTTTATAGATAAAAGAGAAAAGGTCACTAATTTTCAAAATTAAAAAAATCAGAACATAGGAACTTCCCCATATTGCATAGGGATAGACTACAGGGTACATGATGAAGGGTGAAAGGGGTTCATGGGGCCTGCCGACTGCAAAGGTATAAAAAAGTGGAAGATTAAGGAATATAATTGAAGAAACAATCAGTACTTTCAACAAAGGTTTTTTTCGAGCAGAAAAACCTGAATTGTTTATACATCTGATTGCTCTTTTCCCAAGATACCACTGCACAGAGACTATGATGGTAAACATCAATACGAGAAATGCGAGAAAATAGTAGAATCTCATTTTAGCTATTCTTTTCAATCTCAGGCAATGTTCTGATTGCCTGGTCAATCTGAGCTAATTCAGGAAGTTCTTTGTCAATCTTAGAAGCTCCAAGCTCTTTTAATTTCCTTGCACCCGGGATGAACCTGCTTTCAATAGAGCTAACAGCTTTGTTATAATTTTCAACTGCAGATTTAAGCCCGCCGCCAATATTTTCAATATGTTCAAGAAGCGTATTTATTCTGCTGTAAAGCTCTACTCCTGCATCCCATATATTTTTTGAGTTTTCTGCAATTTTTTCCTGCTGCCAGCTAAAGGCAACTGTCCTCAGAAGGGAAATAATTGTTGTGGGAGTGGCAAAAATTATCCTGTTGTTTATGGCGTCTTCAATAAGAGTTCTGTCTATTTCCAGTGCAGCCCCAAAGGAGGATTCAATCTGCAGATAGAGAACGACAAAATCAGTGGTTCCATCAAACTGGCTCCAGTAAGATTTTGAGCTTAAAAGTTTTAAATGTTCTCTGACAGCTTGTGAATGCTTTAAAAGAAATGCCTTCCTTTCATTTTCATCTGTTGTCTCAAATGCCTGCATATAGGCGGAGAGAGGGACTTTTGCATCAACAATTACTTTTTTGTTTCCGGGAAGTTTTACAATCAAATCAGGACGGAGTTTTCCGTCGTCAGTTGTAATGCTTACCTGTTCCTCAAAATCGCAGAACTCGTTCATGCCTGCAAACTCGACAACCCTTTTTAATCCGATTTCACCGTACTTTCCTCTTACCTGCGATGTTTTAAGAGCTGTTACCAGAGCGTTTGTTTCCTTCTGTAATTTTTCCTGAACATTTTTCATGTCATCCAGATAAAGTTTCAACCCGGTATATGCGCTCTGCCTTGAGATTTCTAACTCTTTAATATGTGTTTCATATTTTTCAAGTGAGTCTTTAACTGGCTTCAGTGTTTCATTTATTGTTTCCTGCCGTTTTTCCAAATCTCCTTTCGCATCTGCCATGTACTTTTCCAATGAACTTTTTGCAAGGTCAAGAAACGCTTGATTGTTGCTTTTCAGGGCTTCAGAGGAGAGGGAATTAAAGGTTTCTTTTAACTGCTGAGCAGCATTTTCCAAAAGCTGTTTTTGCTCGTTTAAATTTTTTTGGGCTTCCTCAAGCTGTGTTTCAGCCTTTATGCGCAGAGAGTGCTCGTTTTGAAATGATGCGTTGAGGTTGCTGTATTCGATTGCTTTATCAGTCAGTTGTTTTCTCAGTTCGCTGACAGTGGTTTCAAGCCCTGCTGATTTATTTTCTGCCTCTTTGATTTTCTCAAGAAGAGTAGTCTTGGCTTTTGCTGTAGCAATAAACCATGCAAAAACTGCACCAATTGCAATTCCGATAATTGTAAAAAATATTTCCATATAGAATTTATAACTAATAATGAAATCTTATCTTTTTATATTATATAATATTTATTCTTTGCAACCTTAAAATACTTCAAAATTCATTTGACTTCTATTTATACTTTTTTTATATTTAAAAAAGGCGATGGGGTTCGCCATTAAGCATCCATAAGGGATTAATGACCCCTACTGAAAAATATAAATTTCGGTAGGGGTTTTTATTTTTAATCACCTGCCGGAGTTGAGAAAAAGAGAGGATAAAAATAAAATGGAAAACCAATGGATTCAGGCAGCGCTATGGATGGGACTTGCTTTCGGCGCAACACTTCTATCCTTAAGGATAGCAATATCAATTGCTCTTCTTGAAATTATGGTTGGTGTATTGGGAGGGAGTTTTCTTCCGCTTCAGAGAACAGAATGGGTGAACTTCCTTGCAGGGTTTGGTAGTATACTCCTCACATTTCTTGCCGGTGCTGAGGTTGATCCCGTTGTACTGAAGAAAAGGTTTAAAGAAAGTATGGCTATAGGGATATTATCATTTCTTGCACCATTTCTTGGAGTGATTGCATATGCTTATTATATTGCCGGATGGGGACTTGCTCAGGCTCAGATAGCAGGCATTTCACTTTCAACGACATCTGTTGCCGTAGTCTATGCCGTGATGATTGAGACAGGTTATAACGAAACAGAGCTTGGGAAACTTATACTCGCAGCCTGTTTCATAACTGATCTTGGAACTGTCCTTGCACTTGGCATTCTCTTTGCAAATTATGACCGGTATATGATTTTGTTCATTATAGTTACTGTAATTATACTTTTGTTACTTCCTAAGTTTACACCATGGTTTTTCAAAAAGGTCGGGAGCCGTGTGAGTGAACCTGAAACAAAGTTTATATTCTTTTTGCTCTTTGGGCTTGGAGGTATTTCTATGATGGCAAAGAGTGAGGCGGTGCTTCCAGCATATCTTGTGGGAATGGTGCTTGCGCCTTTTTTTCTTGAGAATAAGACATTGAGTCACAGGATGCGTGTTACTGCATTTACAATGCTGACGCCATTCTATTTTATCAAGGCAGGTTCACTTGTCAAACTATCTGCAATGTGGAACAGTGCAAATTTAATTTTTATATTTCTTCTGATAAAGATGGGAACAAAATTTACAGGTGTGTGGCCCCCAACCAAGATATTCAGCTTTGGTAAAAAGGAAGGGATGTATACAACTTTACTGATGTCAACAGGTCTTACATTTGATACAATTTCAGCCCTTTTTGGACTAACTAATAAGATTATAAATCGGGAGCAGTATACAATCCTTGTCACTGCTGTTATACTTTCAGCAGTAGTGCCAACTTTAATTGCACAAAAATGGTTCAAACCTGAGCTTAAGAAGGAGACTAATGATGTTTAAGAAAATATTAATTGCCAATGATGGTTCTGACGGTGCAAAGCATGCACTTCAGGTTGCCATTGACCTTTCAAAAAAATATAATGCAGATCTCCATAGTATCTCAGTTGAAGAGGGAGTACCGCACTATGCTGCGACTATTGGAGAGGTAGAAGAGTTTAAGCAGGAAGCAAACAATTATTTTAGAAAGGTCAATGAAGAAGCCGTTGAGATGGCAAAAAAAGAAGGTGTCAAGCTTCACACAAAGGTTCTGCCGGGTCATGAAGTAGAGACGGTTATTAATTATGCTAAAGATGGAAAATTCGATCTTCTTGTGATTGGCTTTATGGGCCATTCAAAAATCTTTGGAAGAGTATGGGGTTCAACTTCCCAGAACATAACAAAGCTTTCTCCCTGCACAGTGATTGTTGTGAAATAATTCGAAACGGCGATGGAATTTGCTTGCTCATCATGGAAAGATATCATTAATGTGTTGATAGACAAGATTTGAGAAAACATATCTCGCAATTGCTCCAAGAGAGCCGCCAAGAGCTATAAATAGAATCTGTAGCATTAATGACCTAAAATAAATTTGTAAAAATCACTGAAATATTTTCTTTTTTATATTATAATAATATTTGTTATTTGCAATCTTAAAATACTTTTTTCATTTTGTTGACAAAGGCATTTTTTAATGGGTATAGTCTAAAAAAATATTTTAAATTTAAATTTTCAATTTCTAATTTACAATTACACAGGGTTTTTATGATTGGAACACTTTTAAGGAAAGTAATAGGAAGCAAGAACGACAGGGATTTAAAGGCAATACAACCCATTGTTGAAAGAATCAACAGCCTTGAACCTGAAATAAGAAAACTTTCTGATGTCAAACTCATGGCAAAGACCAGCGAGTTCAAAGAAAGAACCGGGAAAGGCGAGAGCCTTGATGATATTTTATGTGAATCTTTTGCAGTAGTGCGTGAAGCCTCGCGCAGGGTGCTTGGGATGAGACATTTTGATGTTCAGCTTATCGGGGGAATGATACTTCATCAGGGAAAAATCGCTGAAATGAAAACAGGAGAGGGCAAGACCCTTGTTGCAACGCTTTCTGTTTATCTCAATGCGCTTACAGGGAAAGGTGTCCATGTAGTTACAGTTAATGATTACCTTGCAAGAAGAGACAGTGAATGGATGGGAGGAATATATAAATTCCTTGGGCTTTCAGTAGGCCTTATCCAGCATGATATGTATGATGAGAAGAGAAAGGAATCATATAACAGCGACATTACATACGGGACAAATAATGAGTTCGGGTTTGATTATTTGAGAGACAACATGAAATTCAGAATTGAGGATTACTGCCAGAGGGAACTCAACTATGCCATTGTTGATGAGGTTGACAGCATATTGGTTGATGAGGCAAGGACACCGCTCATAATTTCAGGGCCTACAGAGGAATCAACTGACAAGTATTATATCATCAATAAGCTTGTTCCAAGGCTGAAGGTTGAAACTGATTATAAAATAGATGAAAAGGCAAGGACAGTCTCCCTGAGTGAAGATGGCGTTGCAAAGGCAGAGAAGTTTTTAAATATTGACAATCTTTATGACCCTAAAAACATTGAGCTGATTCATCACGTCCATCAGGCTCTGAAGGCTTATACGCTGTTTAAAAGAGATGTGGATTATGTCGTGAATGAAGGGGAGGTAGTTATCGTTGATGAATTCACAGGAAGATTGATGCCGGGAAGACGTTACAGCGAAGGGCTTCATCAGGCACTTGAGGCAAAAGAGAATGTAAAAATTGCCAATGAAAACCAGACCCTTGCCACAATTACTTTTCAGAATTATTTCAGAATGTACAAAAAACTTGCAGGAATGACAGGCACTGCAGACACTGAGGCGGAGGAGTTTCATAAAATCTATAAACTTGAGGTTGCTGTAATCCCGGCAAACAAGCCTTTAAACAGAAAAGAGCACCCGGATATAATTTACAGAACTGTTCAGGAAAAGTTCAAGGCAGTGGTCACTGAGATTGAGGATTATTACAGGAGAGAGCAGCCTGTCCTTGTTGGAACAATTTCAATTGAGAAATCCGAGCTTCTGAGCAGCATACTGAAGAAAAAGGGAATTTCCCACAATGTTCTCAATGCCAAGTACCACGAAAAAGAAGCTGAGATAGTAGCTCAGGCAGGAAGAAAGGGAAATATAACGATTGCCACAAACATGGCTGGAAGAGGAACAGACATCGTGCTTGGAGGAGTTGACCCTGAGACAAAAGAGAAAGACCCTGAGAGAGAAGCAGATGTGGTAAAGCTTGGAGGGCTTCATATCCTTGGTACTGAGAGACACGAGAGCAGGCGTATTGATAATCAGTTAAGAGGAAGGTCAGGAAGGCAGGGAGACCCGGGTTCCTCAAGATTCTATCTCTCGATGGAAGACGACCTGCTGCGGATTTTTGGAATGGAAAAGACTTCAAACCTAATGAAAAGAATAGGGATGGAAGAGGACCAGCCAATAGAGCATCCGTGGGTTTCAAAATCCATTGAGCGGGCACAGAAGAATGTGGAAGCACATAACTTCAGCATAAGGAAACAGCTTCTTGAATATGATGATGTTATGAACAAGCAGAGAGAGGTTATTTACGAGCAGAGAAGAATGGTGCTTGAAAGCGAAAACCTTGAGGATGCTGTTTCAGATATGATTGATGATATAGTAGAAGGGATTTATAATACTTACGAGGGTGAAGAGGATTTAGAGACACAGAAAAAAGAAATTGAGGATGCTATATACAGGCAGTTCAGGACAGACAGGGATGACAGCGGAATAAATTTTGAAGGGCTTGAGAAAGAAGAGCAGGTGCAGAAGGTGTCAGGATTTTTAAAAGAGATTTACGGGAAGAAAAGAGAGGAGAGAAGGGAAAAGATTGGCGAGCGGGCAGATAACATAGAGAGAATGGTTATGCTTCAGGTAATTGACAATCTCTGGAAAGACAATCTCCTTGCAATGGACCACCTCAAGGAAGGGATAGGCCTGAGGGGATACGGGCAAAGGGACCCGCTTGTTGAATACAAGAGAGAAGGATATGAGATGTTTCAGAATATGATTGAGAGGATAAAGGAAGAGACAGTTGACCATCTCTTTAAGATTGAACTTGTAAGCGACCAGGAAATTTATGAGAGTTCTCAGAGGAGGTTGAAGGATATTTCAATGAACAGGGGAGAAGGGGAAGAGAAGAAAAAACCTTCAAAGAGAGAAAGCGGAAAGGTAGGAAGGAATGACCCGTGCCCGTGCGGAAGCGGAAAGAAATACAAAAAATGCTGCGGAATGATTGGGGCAACAGCTTAAAGATAATAGTGAATAGTTGTTAGTGAACAGTGAATAGTAGTGAGGGGCGTTCAGCTTTTGAGTGTTGATTGCAGATTTCTGGCTGGTAAATGTAGCTGCAGAGCGAAGCTCTGCTTTTTGATTTGTTATGAAAACAGTCAATAATATTTTCGTTTTGTTTCTGGTTATTTCATTATTCTCCTGCGTTTCAGCTCAGGTTAAAGAAAAAAGGATTCAGGAATCATACTTTCATTATAACACAGGGATTAGTTACCTGAAACAAAACAAATTTCCTGAAGCAAAAGCCGAGTTTGGCATCGCCATAGATAAGAACCCTGAAAACCCTGAACTCCACAATGCTGCAGGCTTGGCAAACACAAAGCTTTCAGATTATGATGAGGCGGTCAGGTGCTTTAAAAGGGCTTTGAGGCTTGACCCCGGTTTTTCAGAAGCCAGATATGGTTTTGCATTAACCCTTGCACTGCAGAAGAAATTTGATGATGCAGTCAAGGAATGGAAAAGGGTTTTGGAAGACACTGCATACCACTATCCGGAAAGAGTTCACTTTAATATGGCAAATGCCTACTTTGAACTCGGGGATTTTGAATCTGCAAGAGAAAATTATAATGCTGTCCTTCGGATTTATCCTGACAATTTGATGTCCCGTTTTTATCTTGGAAAAATTTATGAGAAAAACGGGAAATATGAGCTTGCCTGTGAGGAATACAGAAAATCCACACGAATAGATAAGGCATTTGTTCCTGCCCATTTCAGTCTTGGTGAGAATTATTTTAAAATGAAAAAAGAGAGAGAAGCCATTGAGGAGTTTGAAATGGTTCTTATGCTTGACCCGGATTCAAGTTTAGGCAAAGAGGCTAAGAGGTATCTTGAAAGGCTGAAATGAAGTGTTAGCGTTTTCTCATAGCTATTTTCGTGTGTCATTGCGAGGGAACAAAGCGACCGAAGCAATCTATTTTCAAGCTTTAAGCTCAAATAGCAGGCTTTGAATTTTTAAGCACATCTATTTTACTAATAGCTGTCAGTATTATGATGAGATTGCTTCGCTTTGCTCGCAATGACAAAAAACAGAAAATTTATGAAGAAAGCATCAATAGAAACTCCATCATACATAAAGATTTTTAACAGAGGATTCCTTCCTGATAGAATTAAAAAACTAAAAGAGATTCTAAGCGAATGTACTCTCTGCCCCCGCAATTGCAGGGTTGACAGAGTAAGAGGAGAAAAGGGATTTTGCAAGGGAGGAGCAAATGCGCGTGTTTCATCTGTTGAGCCGCATTTCGGAGAAGAGGCTCCACTTGTAGGAAGAAACGGCTCAGGGACAATTTTTTTCACTTATTGCAATTTAGGATGTGTCTTTTGCCAGAACTATGACATAAGCCATTTAGGGCATGGAGAAGAACTTCCTGCTTCAGAACTTGCTTCACAGATGCTATATCTGCAGGGGATAGGTTGCCATAATATAAATCTTGTTACACCTACTCATTTTGTACCACAGATTGTAGAGGCACTTGAGATAGCAATAAAAGATGGCTTAAGGCTTCCAGTTGTATTTAATTGTGGAGGATATGAATCAGTAGAGGTATTGAAATTGCTTGAGGGGATTATTGATATATACATGCCTGATGCAAAGTTCAGTGATGAAAATGTATCAGAGAGATTCTGCCATGCTAAGGATTATTACAAAATTTTAAAAGAGGCTTTGAAAGAAATGCACAGGCAGGTCGGTGTTTTAAAAACTGATGAGACGGGAATAGCTTCCAGAGGAGTACTTATCAGGCATCTTGTGATGCCAAATAATTTAGCAGGCTCTGAAGAGGTCTTGAGGTTTGTAGCTCAAGAGCTTTCTACTGAAAGCTACGTGAATATAATGAGACAGTATTATCCATGCTATAAAGCAGGGGATTACCCGGAGATTTCAAGAAGCATAACGCCACAGGAATATAATAGAGCATGTGAGATTGGGAAATCATATGGGCTGCACAGAGGATTTTAAAGAAATCAAAAATAAAAAATCATCTGAAGTTTCGCAAATACCTTTTCACCTCATCATGGTCGCCAACTAAGACTAAATAGAAAGTATCACCTTCCTCTTTCATAACTACCCGCAGTCTTATATCAATCCTGAATTCATATTTATCATGGTTTATCTTTTTAAACCTAAATCCGTATGGAGTTTGGCTTGTAATAAGAAAATTATTGAAGATTTCTAAACTTTTAGCGAGCCGTTCTTTTTCTTGAGAGGTTAATTTCTTAACTGAGCGTTCAAAGGAGGGAAGAATAGATATCTTCTTCATTTAGTTATCTTTTTGATATAGCCCGAAAATTCCTTCCCCACTTTTACTGTTCTGGCTTTACCCTTTTCTTTTTCAACTATTTTATCAATAGAATTTAACTCCTGGGGAGTGTATTTGGGCTCAAGTTCGACAGGAATAAGTTTTATGCAGTTTCCATCAACAGCCACAGAGAATAATTCGTTTGGTTTTAAGTTCAGTTTTTTTACTATCTCTTTAGGAAGGGTTATCTGATTTTTTGTTTTTAGCTTTGTTATAGTCATTATTTTTCACCTCTGGTAAGAATATATAACATATCAGAAAGCAT
>MGDH01000003.1:0-596 GCA_001790855.1 Candidatus Schekmanbacteria bacterium RIFCSPLOWO2_02_FULL_38_14
CATATTCATCAATACGGTCCGGAAATATTTCAATAAATTTGTTTGCTCTCTCTATAAAGCCTTCAGGTAAGTCTTCTGAAACCCCGCCAATTCTCATATAATTATATGTAAGCCTTGCGCCGCACAGCATTTCAAAAAGGTTGAGTATCTCCTCCCTTTCCCTGAAGCAGTAAAGGAACACAGTAATAGCCCCTATGTCCATTGCGTGGGTTGCAAGCCAGATAAGATGGCTTGCAATTCTCTGAAGCTCTGCCACTATCACTCTTATATATTCAGCCCTCTCAGGAACCTTTACATCCATCAGTTTTTCAACTGCCAGAACATAGGCAAGATTATTGGACATGGAAGCCAGATAATCTAACCGGTCAGTAAGAATTATTGCCTGCTTGTAGTCCCTGTGCTCTGCAAGCTTTTCAACTCCCCTGTGCAGGTATCCAATTACTACTTCGCAATCTGTTACCTTTTCTCCGTCAAGGGTGAGCAGAATGCGCAAAACACCGTGGGTGCTTGGATGCTGGGGACCCATATTGACTACAATTTCTTCTGTCCCAAAACCTTCTCTTTGCTTTGCTTCCATCTCTTCTCTCTAAAAACGG
>MGDH01000003.1:617-10931 GCA_001790855.1 Candidatus Schekmanbacteria bacterium RIFCSPLOWO2_02_FULL_38_14
AAACAAATTCAAAATGTTAATTTTCAAAAGTGAATTACCCATCAGCAATCTAGAGGGTATCCTGACAAAAACCAAATCAAATCCCCCCTCGCCCCCCTTTAGAAAAGGGGGGTTGGGGGGATTTGAAAATTATTTGTCATTTGGAATTTTATTTCATTTATCACTTTACCTCAGGCTCTGCATCCTTGCTTCTGTAAGGATAATCCTTTCTCAAAGGATGTCCTGTCCAGTCATCAGGAAGAAGGATTCTTTTTAAGTTTGGATGTCCCTCAAAAACGATTCCAAGAAGGTCAAAAGCCTCCCTTTCGTGCCAGTCAGCTGTCCCCCAGACTGATGTAACAGTGTTAACCTTTTCACCTTCTTTCAGCCCTGCCTTTAATCTCAGTCTCTCCTTTGCATCTACTGAAAAGATATGATACACAACCTCAAACTTCTCATCCCTGTCAGGGTAATGAACCCCGCACAGGTCTGACAGTAAATTGAACTTAAATTCTTTTTTAAGGTATGAACAGATATCAACTATGTTCTCTTTTTTCACCCTGACAGTAAGCTCATCCTTTAAATCTCTGAGTGTTGTCACTTCAAGCACTGAATCAGGAAATTTCTCCTTTAATGCCTTAACAACCCTGCTATCTTCCATAATTTACTTCTTACTCCTGACTTCGCGCTCTTCTTTTAAGCAGAGCTACGCTCTGCCTGCCTACCGCAGGCAGGCAGCTACTTTTCACTTGCTCCCCACTGCCTTCTTTGCTATTGTCATTTTACCTATCTTTTCCTGAAGGAGCAGGAGACCGTGGCAGAGAGCCTCAGGCCTTGGAGGGCAACCCGGAATATAAATATCAACAGGAATTAATTTATCAACACCCTGCACAACGCTGTATGTTGGAAAAATCCCTCCTGTATTTGCGCAGGCTCCCATTGAAACAACCCATTTTGGCTCAGGCATCTGTTCATAAAGCCTTTTTATTATTGGAGCCATTTTTATTGTTACTGTGCCTGCAATTATCATCATATCAGACTGCCGTGGTGACGCACGAAAAACCATTCCTGACCTCTCAAAAAAATCATATCTTGAAGCGCCTGCTGCCATCATTTCAATAGCGCAGCAGGCAAGACCAAAAGTCATTCCCCACAGCGCAGACCTTCTTGCCCAGTTAAAAACAAAATCTGTTGAGGTTATCAAAACGTTAGGCCCAAATCTTCCTTCAATTAAACCCATTCAAGCGCTCCTTTTCTCCAAGCATAAAAATAACCCACAAAGAGGATTATTATGAAAATCAGCATCTCAATAAAACCAAAAAGTCCTATCTTTTTAAAAACCACAGCCCATGGAAAGAGGAAAATTGTTTCAACGTCAAAGATTATGAAAAGCACTCCTATCAGAAAATAGCGGACATTATATGAACCACGTGTATCAGGAGTTGCAGGCTCAAGCCCGCATTCGTAAGGCTCAAGCTTTACTTTATTAGGTTTGCTTGGACGGACAATGATGGCTATAATAAATGTTCCAAATCCGAATGCAAGAGCTGCAAGCAGGAGAATCAGAATCGGAATGTACGGACCTATCTGTTTGTAGGTATTAAAATCAGAAAAAAAATCTGCCATTTAATTTCCTTTTTTAACTTTTAAGCAGTGTTTTTAGCTCCTTAAAATTAGTGGCAAAAGTTCAAAAAAATCAAATCTAACACTCTTAATTTATTGAATTAACGAAGAATATCCTCACATCAATTCTCTCCCAAACTGATAATGAATAATGAAAATCATTTTTTTGAAAAAGCGCTTTCAGTTACCATGTAGGTAAAAAGTTTGCAAGGGTTTTTTAAGAATATTAAAATATGGCAGAAATGCAGGAAATAAAATCCCCCTGTTTATAAAAAAAAGGGGGAATTTTTCTGGAAAAATAAAAAAGCCCGGGAATATTATCCCTGCTGCTTAGGTTTTATCTCCATTTCAACTCTGCGGTTAATCTGTCTTCCTTCAGGTGTATCATTGGAAGCAACTGGAAATGTAGCTCCATATCCGATGGTTGTTATTCTCTCATGAGCTACTCCTTCTACAAGCAAAGCTGATTTCACTGCCTCTGCCCTCTGCTCTGAAAGCTTTTTATTGTAATCAGCATTCCCTATGCTGTCAGTATGCCCTTTTACAGTAACATTTGTGTCAGGATAACGTTTAAGAACTGAGGCAATTTCTTTTAAATTATTTATAGCCCCGGCCTGAAGAACAGTTGAATTTGTGGCAAACAGAGTATCACCCTTAAGGTTTACTATTATATCATCACCCTTTCTCTGAAGCTCTGCAACCTTAGCCTTTTCTGCTTCCAGTTGCCCCTGAGTTTGCTGGAGTTGTGCCTGCTGTGCATTCTGCTGGTCAATAATCGCCTGCAGTTCTTTCTGCTGGTTATCCATATAATGACCTATCACTCCGCCTGCCAGAGCGCCAACACCTGCGCCGATTGCTGCGCCAAGACCGGCATTTCCTGACTTGGAACCTATAATAGCTCCTGCACCTGCGCCGATTGCTGCGCCAATCAGACCGCCCTGGGCAGTCTTGGTGCTGAGGGCTTCTTTTGTTGATTCACACCCAAAAGATAAAAAAACCATAATGGCAACAATCAAAATTGAACTAGTCAATTTCCTCATAAATAACCTCCTTTTCGAGTTAATGTCCTATATAGATTGACTAATATTTTATTATATAATATTCAAATGTCAACAAATTTTATGTCAATTTAAGGAGGAAAAAATTATGGCATTAAATTATGATGAAAATTCCCGTGCAATGCTGGATAAAATATTAATGGCATGGCCTCTTGTTACAAGAGAGAGGTGGAAGGAAAGAATCCTTTATAACTGCGAAAAGATTGCTGCCCTTAAAAATCTGGAGATAATTACAAGCGAAACTCTTCTCCAAGCTGCCCAAGAAGTTGCTCCAAAATCCTATGAGCCGCTTTTCTTGAAGCTCAGGGAACCTGATGTCTTTGCAAAAGTAATACAGGAAACACGCCAACAGGAAACTCTGGCTCCGAAGGACCTGCCTGTCAGGATAAAACGATGGGAAACTCCATATAGCGGGAAGAAAGAGGTTTTAAACAAGAACCCTGAAGAAATGAAAGTTATAGCCTTTTGCGGAAGCCCAAGGGTTGGAGGCAATACTGACGTCCTGATTGAGCAGTTATTAAATGGGGCTCAGAGCAGGGGTGCAAAAACTGAAAAAGTAATGCTGCATAAAAAGAAAATCGGTTATTGTACGGGTTGCCGCATGTGCAGAAAGGGAGATGTTTCTACAATTTGCGTAATCAAAGATGACATGACACCTCTCTATGACAAGATATACGGGAGTGATTGCATCGTGGTTGGATTCCCAATATATACAGCAAGGGAATCAGCCCAGACCTCTGTATTCTTTGACAGGCTTGATTGCTTAGCAAACCCGTATCTGACCAGAAAAGTTCCGGATGGAAAAAGAGCTGCTGTAATCGGAACATGGCAATGGCCCGGTGAAGAAACCTATGCCTTTATATTAGAAGGACATGCGACACTCCTGAAACTCCATTATATGGAGCCGGTGGAAATAATCTCAGCCTCAGGATGTAAAGGGAAAAATTATGGCCGCGGCGCTGTAGCAAATGACCTTAAAGGGATGGAAGATGTGTTTCAGGCAGGAGAGAAGCTGGTGTGTGGATAGGACAGGCGTCCTGCCTGTCCAAGAAAGTATTTTCAGATAAACAACTATGAACACTAAAAAGAGAGTAGTCGTTGCAATGAGCGGCGGAGTTGACAGCTCAACTGCTGCTGCCATTCTCGTTTCTCAAGGGTATGATGTGATTGGTGTATCTCTTCACCTTTTCGACTACTCGCCCTATACATCCACCGGTTTTGGCACATGCTGTTCAATTGCTGACATAGAGGATGCAAGAAGGGTATCTGAAAAACTTAATATTCCTTTTTATGTAATAAATTTTGAAAAAGAGTTTAAGAACGAGGTAATAGACTATTTTGTTTCCCAGTATCTCTCTGCAAGGACACCAAATCCCTGCATACTCTGCAACCAGAAAATTAAATTCCGGCATCTTTTAAGAAAGGCAAAGGAAATTGGCGCAGAATATCTGGCAACAGGGCATTATGCAAGGATAGGGTTTGATGAAAAAACCGGGACATACTATGTAAAAAGAGGAATAGATTCAGCCAAAGACCAGTCTTATTTCCTTTTTAACCTGACACAGAAAGAACTTCCCTCCGTCCTCTTTCCTGTCGGAGAGTATACAAAAAAGGAAGTCAGAAGCATTGCAAAAAAGTTTGGATTAAAAATATCAGAAAAAAAAGAAAGCCAGGAGATATGTTTTATTCCTGACAAAGACTATCCTTCGTTTATTAAAAAAGAATCAGCATTGCAGGGTTTTGATGCAGGAAATATTGTGAATCTCAAAGGAGAAGTTTTAGGGAAACATAAGGGAATGCCATTTTTCACAGTAGGACAGAGAAGGGGGCTTGGTGTTGCAGCTAAAAACCCTATGTATGTACTCGAGTTAAAACCTGAAACAAATGAAGTTGTGGTAGGAAGCAAAGCAGAGCTCAGGGCTGAATCCTGCGTTGTAGAGGATATCATCATTAATGGAATGCCTGAGGATTTTAAAAACACAAGATGCACTGTAAAATACCGTTACCGCACAAGGGAAGCAGATGCTGTTCTTACAAAACTATGCGGTAATAAAATAATGTGCAGATTTCTAAAACCCCAGCATGCAATCACTCCGGGACAGGCTGCAGTTTTTTATGACGGAGACAGGGTTTTGGGAGGAGGATGGATTGCCAAGTATGAGAAGTGTAAAGTGTAAAATTATAATTTAAAATTAAAAGTTTTAAGTTTTGAGCTTTAGTTTTCAGTTTTGCGCTTTAAGTTTTTAGCTTTCGTACTCTCTACTTGCTACTCACTACTTATTTAGCTGAATAATTATTTGCTCAGGAGATTTAAATCTTGAACGTAAAAGTCGGAATGATAAGCCTTGGCTGCCCGAAAAACTCCGTTGATTCTGAAATAATGCTTGGGCTTTTGGAAAAAGAAGGGTTTAGGCTGACCACCAACAAAGAAGAAGCCCGGATAATTATAATCAATACCTGCTCATTCATAGAGTCAGCCAAGAGCGAATCCATAGAAGCAATCCTGGAAATTACAGAGCTTAAGAAAAAAAACAGCCCGCTTAAATCAATCATTGTAACAGGATGCCTTCCTCAACGATATCAGGATAAACTAAAAAAAGAGATTCCTGAAATTGATTTCATGCTTGGTCTTAACCATGTCACAGATATTGTAAAAATCTGCAAGAAAAGTATTAGGAGAAATTCATCAATTCCCCCATCTCCCCTTTTGCAAAGGGGGGTAAGGGGGGATTTAACAAATCTGCAACTATTTAAAAATTCTTCATGGAATTTAAAACAAAAAACAGGTCTATATAAATCTAATCTGCCGAGAAAACTCCTTACTCCAAAGGCAACAGCATATGTTAAAATCACTGACGGATGTGATAACTGGTGCTCATACTGCACCATACCTTCTATCCGCGGGAGTTTTAGAAGCCGGAGCATTGCATCAATAGTTGATGAAGCCGCCATTCTTGCAGAAAATGGCGTCAAGGAAATCAACCTCATAGGGCAGGACACAACAAGCTACGGAAGAGATTTTAAGAAAAATATCAGTTTCATAAATCTTTTAAAAAAGCTGATTGATGTAAAAGGCATTGAGTGGATAAGAATCCTCTACACTTATCCCTCTGAGATTAATCCGGAATTGATTAGCCTCATACGCAGTGAAAAAAAAATCTGCAAATATCTTGATGTTCCGCTCCAGCATATTGATAACAGCATATTAAAAAATATGAGGCGAAGATACACCGGCAGGGACATCCATTGCCTTATTGATAAAATAAGAAAATCCATACCTGATATTTCTTTAAGAACATCTATCATTACGGGATTTCCAGGGGAAACTGACAAGCAGTTTAAAAAACTCTGTTCCTTTATTAAAGAAATCGGATTTGATAATCTTGGAGCCTTTTCTTACTCAAGAGAAGAGGGAACAAAGGCTTATGCGTTAAAGAACCAGATTCCTGAAAAAGTTAAGATTAAACGCTTAAAGGAAATTATGAGGATTCAGAAAAACATTTCTTTTAGGAAAAACAAAAAACTGATTGGAAGCTGTCAGAAAGTCCTCATAGAAGGTTACTCACAAGAAACAGATTTGCTCCTTGCAGGAAGGATTCAGGGTCAGGCGCCGGATGTGGATGGAATAACATATGTAAATGAAGGAAATCCGGCAACTGGAGAAATTTCTGATATCTTAATCACTAATGCCATAGGGTATGATTTGGTTGGAAAGGTAATCTGAAATTTCAAATAACAAATTACAAACAATATCAAAATTTAAAATTCCAAAACAGTTTCAAACACACTCTATCCTACAAATCAGTCCTTTGTTGCGTGAATCAAAACCTGGCTGTCATTTAATGTCCACACATCAAGAACTGGGTCATTGTCTATGTTTGCAGATGCCCTTGCAGTAAATCCTGTCTGGCTGCTCTCCGTTATTTCATATTCATAGTACTTATTACTCTGCGGGAAAAAACCTAAAGCAGAAAGGTCTGAAGCAAACTCGTCGTGTTCAGCAAAATAATTGATTTCATACCTGTAAAGTGCAATTAAGTTAGTACTAGCTTCAATGGTTATAGCTTTTTTCCTGTATCCAAGATAGAGCGGTATTGAAATTGAGGCTATGATTCCAGTTATAAGGACAATAATTGCCAGCTCAACCAAACTAAAACCTTTTGTTTCCCTGATAAAAGGTTTGCTCATAATTCCTCCTTATATTACAGAACGACCCATCCAGCCAATTTAAATAATTAACTTGTCAAATCCAAGAGAACCCTCAGAGGTTTTTACAAAAACTCCTCTTAAGGTAACGGATCAGTAGGTTCTGTCAATGAGGCAAGTTTTTTCATCCTGCCCAATGCTTCATTTGTTTTGTTTCCAACTTCTGCAGCCGATAGCGTTCCTTTTTCCATATCATTTAAAAGCTCTGTCAGCACAAGTGAGCCTTTTGTGCTAATAAGATTTATTTCCTTTCTCCGGTTCTCAATGGAATCGAGCATCTGATTAAATTCATCCTGAAAATCTTTTAGAAAATCATGCTTGCGCAGTTTAATTCTTTTAGAAAAATCTCCTGAAATTACATTTTTCGTAACAGATTTAAAACGCTGAATAGGACCAAAAAATCTGTGAGTTACAATCACGCTGTGCAAGCCCATTATAAACATTGTTAAAACAAGAGCCGGCAAATAATGCTTCTCAAGGAAAAAAAATTCCCTTGCAGCCTGTACCTGTGCATCAAGAAGATAATTTTCTGAGCCAAGAATCCATAGAGTTGGCATGTAAATAAAAAACGTGAGAAACATAGTATAAACCATCAAATAGACCACAACCATTATGGCGTATTTTGACTGGGCAAACCGGTCCACAACATATTTTTTTCTTTTATCTTTTTCTAATGCCATTAATTTTCCTCCTTATGACTTAATCTTTTCTAATTTGTTTTCATAAAACTTGAGCCAACTTGTTGATTATTTTAAATTTTGAGTACTGCTATTGTCAATCAAATTCTGCTTTTATGCTTGATTAGAATATCATTTGAAGTTAAAATGAATTTAGGTAATTTGAAATTATTACAGGAGAGTTTATAATGCGAATCGGTGTACCAAGGGAAATCAAAGACCATGAATACCGTGTTGGAATCACACCAGCAGGAGTAAAGGCTCTGGTAAATGCCAGGCATAAAGTATACATTGAAAAAGGAGCCGGGATTGGAAGCAGTATAAGCGACTCTACTTTCAAGTTTGCAGGCGCCAATATCATCAAGTCTGCAAAGGAGGTATATTCAGTTGCAGATATGATAATGAAGGTAAAAGAGCCGCTTCCTGAAGAATACCCGCTACTCAGAGAAAACCAGATACTCTATACATTCCTCCATTTAGCTTCTAACAGAAAGCTCACTCAGGCTCTGATTAACAGAAAAGTAATTGCAATAGGTTATGAAACCATTCAGATAAAAAACGGAACACTTCCTCTTCTTACTCCAATGAGCGAGATTGCAGGCAAGATGTCAATTCAGATTGGCGCTTCATATCTCCAGAAGGATAAGGGGGGAAGAGGAATATTGCTTGGAGGAGTCCCGGGAGTAAAGCCCGGAACAATTGTGATTCTTGGCGGCGGTGTCTCAGGAATAAATGCCGCGAAGATAGCTGCAGGATTGGGAGCCGGAGTTATAATACTTGATATAAACCTTGAAAGGCTTGCCTATCTTGATGACATCTTTCAGGGAAGAATCATAACCCTTATGTCAAACTCGGAAAATATTGAAAATTTTGTTGTCAATGCTGATTTGTTAGTCGGGGCAGTCCTTATTCCGGGTGCAAGGGCGCCTGTGCTTGTAAAAAAAGAACTCGTCTCAAGAATGAAGCCCGGTTCAGTGATTGTTGATATTTCTGTTGATCAGGGAGGCTGCATTGAAACCTGCAAGCCGACAACCCACAGCAATCCCATATTTACCGTCAAAGATGTAATACATTACTGTGTAACCAATATACCTGCTGCAGTTTCACGCACATCAACCTTTGCGCTTACAAATACAACTCTTCCCTATGCGCTGAAAATAGCAAACAATGGCTTTCTTAAGGCTGTTACCTCAGATGAGGCTTTAGGCAGGGGAATAAATGTATTTAAAGGCAGAATTACTCATCCGGCAGTTGCAGAATCATTTGGAATGAAATATACACCGCCGAAAGAGTTGATTTAAGCAAAAATATTATGCCTTTCCCAAAGTCTTCTTTCCGGGCTTCCATTCAACAGGACATAGTTCCCCGGTCTGAAGAGCTTTAAGAACCCTTAACACTTCTTCAACGCTTCTCCCAATACCAAGGTCGTGGACAAGCTGGTATTTAAGTGTTCCTTCAGGGTCAATTATAAAGGTTCCTCTCAAGGCAATACCTTTATCCTCAAGAAGGACACCATAGTTCCTGCTCACATCTTTTGTGATGTCTGAAAGCAATGGATACTTAAGCTGTCCCAGTTCTTTAAGCCATGCCTTATGAGAGAACTTGCTGTCAATACTCATACCAAGAACCTGAGATTTAAGTTCCTTGAACTCATCATTCCTTTTGGAAAACTCTGTGATTTCTGTTGGGCATATAAATGTAAAATCCAGAGGATAGAAAAACAGCACAACCCATTTACCTCTGTATTTGCTCAGACTTTCTGAAATGAACTGATCTTCCAGAACCCCTTCAACCTCAAAATTCGGTGCTTTTTGTCCCACTTGTACGCTCATTTCTAAAACCTCCTTTAAAATATTTGGGATTCTAAATTTTACTACTCTTTCCAGTCTTCCTCAATTATCCTGTATTTCTCAGGGAACTTTCCTTCGTAGCGCAAAAATGATGGTACAGGATATCTTATTCCTCCCTTTTGTGTTCCTTCCAAGCCTTCAAGAACTTCGGAAATCCTGCTATAGGGAATTGTAAATGCCATTTCATAATCCTCAGTCTGGGCAAAAATTCTGTCGCCGTAACATGGGAAAATGACCTGGCATATGGCGATTCTGTGCCCGAAATCTTTTAAAGGGACTTTTGCCTTCTCAGGCAAAACATCTCCTTCCCTCATCATTTTAATTCCAAGTGGAAATGACTGTGCGCGGATGTAGAATTCAAGCCTGTCATTTATTTTTTTTAAATCATCCATATTGCAACCACATAAAACTGAGGAAACAAATTTCTCAACAAACAAAATTCTAAATCCTAATTTCTAAACAATGCTTCGACTTCGCCCAGTATGGTGAGCCTGTCGAACCATAAAATTCAAATTCTCAAAACTGTTTTGGATTTAGATCATTAGGATTTTAACTTTGTTTAGAATTTAGGATTTAGAATTTAGAATTTTTTACTCCTCACCTTTCAATCTCCCCAACAATTATATTCAAACTCCCTAAAATCTCAATTGCGTCTGAGATTATTCCACCTTTAAGCATATATGGAAAGTCCTGATATAAAGGGAAACACAGCGGTCTGACTTTTATCCTGTAAGGATTTTTGTCTCCATACTTATTATATAAAAACCAAGCTCATCATTGGCAACCTTAGTGTATGAATATATCTCTCCTTCAGGTGAAAAAATCCCATGCATAATTAATTTTGGTTACTCTTATATTTCTATAATTTCAAGGCTTATTTTCAAAGCCTCATTTACTTCTTGTATTTTCTCAGAAGAAACT
>MGDH01000004.1:0-2308 GCA_001790855.1 Candidatus Schekmanbacteria bacterium RIFCSPLOWO2_02_FULL_38_14
TGATGGCGATGGGATCGGTGATGCTTGTGATAGCGACAGAGACGGAGATGGAATCGTAAATGCTTCAGACAATTGTCCTAATACCTATAATCCAGACCAGGCAGATTATAACAATAATGGACTGGGAGATGCCTGCGACCCTATACCGACTTTGATAACACTATCCTCCTTTACCGCAGAGCAGAAGGGCAGGAGAGTAGTTCTTAAATGGAAGACTGCTACAGAGATTGACAATGTTGGTTTTAACATCCTGCGCGCAGAGGCAGAGAATGGAGATTATGTTAAGATAAATAAAAAGCTCATCCCTGCAAAAGGGAGCGCCACAAAAGGCGCGAGCTATAAGTTTATTGATAATGACATATTAGCAATAGGCTATAAGCTTAAAGCTAAAAGTGCGCAAGCCAACAAGACCTATTTTTACAAACTTGAAGATATTGATAGGAACGGCACAAGCACCCTTCATGGGCCAAAGTCTGTAAAGGTGAGTTTTAAGAAGAAAGGGAAAAAGAAATAATAAGAGATGCATAAGTTAAATGTCAAATGCCAAAGCTCAAAATTCAAATGACAAAAAAAGAACTTCTTATGGAACTTTAGACATTTGGCATTCATTTGATATTTGGATTTTGTAATTTGGAATTTAAAATATGGGAGGAATTATGGAAAAGAAATCTTACAAAAAACCATCTTTAACCAAAGTGAAGCTTGTTCCTGAAGAAGCAGTGCTTGGGATCTGCAAGAATGACCTTGGTGCTGGCCCAAACCAGAGCCAGTGCCTCATCCCCCAGTGCTTCAATGGGGGAAGCTGAAAACAGTGAGCAATGGTCAGTGAACAGCGAATAGTGATAAGTAAAAAGAGGAAAAATTTTTTCATTAAACCTTAAACCATGGAGGTAAAGGTTATGAGATGGTATGAAGCTTCAATGAAAAAGGCTATAATACTTATAGCAACTGTATTTATAATAGCTTTCTGTTCTGCATTGCCTGTCTGGGCAAATATAACATTGTCTGGTGATGGAGCGGATCGGAACACTTTCGTTGGAATGTTAAACACCTTTTCAACAGGCGGAACATGGACGGCTTCTGAAGGCGTTCTTAGCGAGCTTACGTTTACACCGACTTCAGGAACACTAAACAATTTTGCACAAAGGCTAAATTACTATAATGCTCAAAATGATGTACTAATAACCCTGCACATAATTAGGAATTCGGGAGGTGTTGTTGCTGGTGCGTTCAGAGGAGGAGGAGTTCAACACCTTGATTTAGATGACATCCTTATGTTTCCAGCCAGTATAAATGACAATAGGTTTCCAGTTAATCAAGCTCAGGTTTTAGACTTACAGTCTGCTGTTATCATACATGAGGTACATGAGGTTTTTAATGCAGTTCAAAATTTACAAGGGGAAGTTGTTTCTCACGCGCAAGCGGTTGGAGCAGAAAATGGCGAACTGGATTCTCGAGGGAGCCGGGGCGTTCGCCGAAATCCTCCTGACACATGGAGAAGGAATCCTCCAGAAACGGGACCTTGGGAGCTAGTTATTCCATGGGCTGTAAAGCAGCCCAATGCTAATGTAACTTTTACAAATATGATTATAACAACTACAGCTAACAATATTACAAACATTCGTTCAGGACTCGTGAACACAGGTGAGCCCTATGATGGTACTGAGCAGGACATCAGGATAGAACGCCTCTACGTCGAAAGTGAAGAAATCCCCACAGCAATTACCCTCTCATCCTTTACAGCAGAAGCAAAGGAGAGCAAAGTGGCTTTGAAATGGGAAACAGGGATAGAGATTGATAATGTGGGATTTAACATCTTAAGAAGCGAGTCAGAGAATGGAAATTATGCGAAGATTAATAAAAAACTCATTACTGCAAAGGGTAGTACTACGAAAGGTGCAGAGTATAGTCTTGTTGATAAAAAAGTGAAGAGTGGCAAAACCTATTACTACAAACTTGAAGATATTGATAGGAACGGCACGAGCACCCTTCATGGGCCAAAGTCTGTAAAGGTGAGTTTTAAGAAGAAAGGGAAAGGCAAGAAGTGAAAAATACTAAATCCTAATATCTAAATTCCCTGCCTGCTGGCACCTGCCAACCGCAGGCAGGGCAGACCACAGGTAAACAGATTCAAATGGTAAAACAGCTATAAGCCGTAAGCTATAAAGCAAAAGAATATCAAAGCATAAAATTAGAATTCATAATTTTAAAAAGCTTACAACTTAAAGCTTATAGCTAAAATATATTGTTTAGGATTTCGGATTTAGAATTTAGGGTTTTATTTTATATCCTTTGGTTTACACAGAAG